>DASXOX010000089.1:0-10843 GCA_036493975.1 Solirubrobacteraceae bacterium | reverse complement strand
CCGGGAGCGCAGCGAAGCTCGCCGCCGCCGCGCGCGACTGAAGTCTCGGGGGCGTGCGCCATGATGGGGCGGTGAGCACCGCCACGCCCCAGCGCGACCCCACCACGAGCCGCCGGCCGCAACTCCGCGCGGCGATGCGCGAAGGCGAGCGCGTGACGCCGCTGGAGCTGTTCTTCGACCTCGTCTTCGTGCTCGCCCTCACTCAGTGCACGACGCTGATCGCGCACGAGCCCACGTGGTTGGGAGTCGCAAAGGGCATGCTCGTGCTTACCGTCCTGTGGTGGTCGTGGGGCGGGTACGCGTGGCTGACCAGCGTCGTCGACCCCGAGGAGGGCGCCGTGCGGCTTGTGATCTTCGCCGCCATCGGCGCCCTACTGGTCTGCGCGCTGTGCGTCCCCGGCGCCTTTGGCGCCGACGCGCTCGCCTTCGCGTGCGCCTACGGCGTCGTCCGCGGCGCCCACATCATGCTGTTCCTCATCGCCAGCCGCGAGGACCCCGATCTGCGCCACTCCGTACTCGGGCTCGCCATGTCCACCGCGCTCGGGGTTGGACTGCTGCTGGCCGCGGCATTTGTCGGTGGCGCCGCCCAGGGCGCCCTTTGGGTGCTCGCCGTCGCCCTGGACATGGGCGGCCCCTATCTCTTTGGAGCGGAGGGCTGGAAGCTCGTCCCCGGACACTTCGCCGAGCGCCACGGCGCAATCGTGATCATCGCGCTCGGCGAGTCGATCGTCGCGATCGGCATCGGCGCGCACGAGCACCTCGACGCCGGCATCATCGCGGCCGCCCTGCTCGGCGTCGTCGTCGCCGCCGCGCTGTGGTGGCTGTACTTCGACGTCGTCGCGATCGCCGCCGAGCGGCGCCTCACGCGCGCAAGCGCCGGTCGTGAACGCAACGAGCTCGCGCGCGACTCCTACTCCTACCTGCACCTCCCGATGGTCGCCGGCATCGCGCTGATCGCGGTTGGGCTCAAGCAGACCCTCGCCGGCGTCGGGCACTCGCTTGCGCTCGTCCCCCTCGCCGCGCTGCTCGGCGGCGCCGCGCTCTACCTGCTCGCCCACGTCGCCTTCCGCCTGCGCAACATGCACACGCTGAACAGGCGCCGCCTGCTGTCCGCGCTCGTCCTGCTCGCGCTCGTTCCGCTCGCCGACGCGCTCTCTCCGCCGGCGCTCGTCACGCTTACGGTCCTCGCCGCGCTGCTCAGCGCACTGATCGCGTACGAGGCCCTGCGTTTCGCCGACGCGCGTGAGCGGATCCGCCATTATCAGCCCGCGCCTGAGCCGGGGGCCGATTGACGACGCGGCGGCGCGTGGAACCGCGCGCTATGAAGCGGCCCGGGACATAGACCTGCGCCTGCGGAGGCTCACTGCCATTGATCAGCGCAGTCAGGATCTCCACCGCGGCCTCGCCGATACGGCTCGGGTAGACCTCGAATGCAGTCAGACCCGGCCGCGACGACCTACTGGCCGCGCTGTCCGGGCAGCCGGACACCATCAGGTCGTGCGGGACCGACAGGCCGCGTGACTGCGCCGCGAGCAGCGCCCCGCGCGCGAGCGTGTCGAGCGGCGAATGCACGGCGTCGGGCGGGCGTTTGCGTCGCAGCAGTTTGACCGTCGCCTCGAAGCCCGCGCTCTCCGTGAGGTCCCCGCGCACGGTCACGTCGATCGGCTGCTGGCCGTGCTCGTCGCACCACTCCAGATACGCCTTGTGCGTGTCGATCGAATACGACGCTATGCGCAGGCTGCCCAGCAGGGCGATTCGCTCGGCGCCGCGCGCCGCGAGGTGGTCGAGCATCGCGTGTGTGACCGACCGATGATCTGTATCGACCCACCAGCCTGACGAGCGCCCCGGGACGCGGCCGGTCGTCACCACCGGCGCACCCGCGCGCTCGACACCCTCGAGCATCGGATCTCCGGCGATCGGATCGACGACGATCGCGCCGTCGACCTGCGAGGGGCTCCACGCATCCGGCCGCGCGGTCGGGACGAGCATCAGCGCGTAGCCGCGGTCGAGCGCGGCCACGCTGGCTGCGCTGATCAGTTCCGCGTAGTACGCATAGTCAGAAACGGCGAAGCTGCTTTCGCCGGGCTGCGCGACGCACATGCCGATCAGGCCGCTGCGCCCCCCGGCGAGGTTGCGCGCCGTCGCATTGGGCCGGTAGCCGAGCTCCTCGGCGACCTCGTACACCCGCAGGCGTGTCGCCAGCGATATCCGCCCCTTGTCGTTGAGCGCGTGGGAGACCGTCGTGATCGACACGCCCGCGCGTTCAGCGACCTCCTTGATCCCCACAGCCCGACTCATGGTCACCTGCTCTTCGGAGCCCGTCCGACTATCGATATCTCCTCCCGACGCGCGGAAGTGGTGTCCTCAGCCACCCCACGCCCCACAGCAGGATAACGCGAGCTTGAGAGGCCTTGACAAGGAAAAGCGCTTTTGCAATACTATTCCGGTAGCTGAACAAATCCTCACCCCGGCGCCTCCTGTGCCGTAAAGACTACGATAGAGGGACAGGCAATCACGCACTAGTGCGGAGGCAAGATAGGAGCCCAGCCAATGGCCAACCCGGCGCAGGTCGATCCAACCATGTGGACCAGCCTTCTACACGCCGGGTTGGCCGGCTCCTTTATGGGACTTCCCCATATCGCCCCCCGCGAACCCGAGCTGCGCGAGTGCGCGGCGGGCGCAGCGATCTATGGCATGCCGTTCGACTCGACTTGCGTCGGGCGCAGCGGCGCCAACTACGGTCCCCGCGGGATCCGCGAGCTCTCCTACCACTTCCTCCCGTACTGCGCGACGTTCGACTTCGACCTCGGCGGGGCCCTGCATCCCGTTGACTGCGGGGACTGCGATGTCGTGCCCGGCAACGCCCAGCGCACGTTCGAGCGCGCCCAGGCTGACATTGGGGAGATCCTCGCGGCGGGCGCGCTGCCGGTGATGCTCGGCGGCGATCACTCGATCACGATCCCCGCCGTGCGTGCGGTGTGCGAGCGCGTCGCCGACCCCGGGCTCGTGATGTTCGACACCCATCTCGACACCGCCCTGGAGGTCAGCGGCGAGACGCTCAGCAACTGCTGCCCGATCTCGCGTTCCGTCGAGGCCGGGGTCGATCCCACCAAGATCGTCCTGCTGGGCATCTCCGGATGGTTGAACCCGCGCTCGGAGCTCGACTACTGCCGCGAGCACGGCATCACCGTGATCTGGCTGGAGGAAATCTGGGAACACGGCACCGCATGGGCTGTCGCCCGCACCCGCGAAGTCACTCGCGCCGCCGCCGACGGCGTCTACGTGTCCTTCGACATCGACTGCCTCGACTCCGCCCATGCCCCCGGGACCTGCACTCCGACCCCCGGCGGGCTCACAAGCCGCGAGGCGCTCGAGCTCGTGCGCGGCATCGCCGGCGGCGGCCTGATCGGCGTCGATGTCGTCGAGACCGCCCCGACGCTCGAGCACACCCCGGCCACTGCCCTGATGGCGGGCCGCATCGCTGTCGAGGCGATGGCCTTCCACGCCGGCGCCGGTGAACGCGCGCCGGTGAGCACCGCCGCGGCGGCCTCCGCTCGCACGGCGGCGTAGGCCTCTCCGGACACCCAGCCAGGACTCGATCGTGCCGGTGAGATTCGCTCCTCGGAGTGGCCTTCGCGCCATGGAGTAGCCCCTCCCTGAAGTAGTGAGAGACGCGCCAATACGTCAACTCGTCCTCATAAACCGACGCTACGAGCGCTATATCGTTGCTGATACTCGCCCGACAGACCACCACGCGTCCGTGAAATGCTCTTCAATCTAAAGGAAAGTTTCAAGCTCGCGGAAGAATGGGAATGAGGATGAGCACGAGCCCCGAGACAGCGGAAGCTGCAATCCCAGCCTCACCGGAGGCCCCCACGCTGTTCACGCGCAAGGCCACCGGTCTCGTGCGCGAAGGACGCACGCGCGATGCGCTCTTCAACAACGTGATGTGGTCGAGCGTCGCGCTGACGTTTGCGTTCTACTGGCTGCTGATCGGCTCCTACAGCGGCGGCAGCGCGGTGATCGGGATCCTGATCGCCGCCGCGCTCGGGCTGCCGGGAGCGTTCCTCTACGCGATGCTCACCCAGATGATGCCCCGCAGCGGCGGGGACTATGTCTTTAACAGCCGCATTCTGCACCCCTCGATCGGGTTCGCCGCGAACTTCAGCTACTGCTTTTGGGTGATCGTTTCCAGCGGTATCTACACGACCTACATCGCCAACTACGGCTTCGGCGCCTTCGCGCGCACGATGGCCGGCTTCACCGGCTCGACCGGTTGGCTGAGCTTCGGGGAATGGTTCTCGACCCACTGGGGGCTCTTCATCACCGGCATCGCGGTAATGCTGCTCACCGCCGCACTGTTCGTGACCGGCGGCACCCGCCTGTTCTTCCGGGTGCAGCTCTGGTGCTTCGGCCTCTACGCGCTGGGCGCGCTCGTGCTGCCGATCCTCATCGGCTTCCTGCAGAGCCGCAGCGGCTTCATCCACAACTTCAACGACTACGCCGCCAACCTTGGCACGCCGCATGCCAGCACAGCGCTCGCGGCCTCCGCCGCCAAGGCCGGCTTCAAGCCTGCGCCTTTCAGTCTCGAAGCCTCGATCCGAGCGATGTCGGTGTTCTGGTTCATCTTCGGCTTCATCTATCCCAGCACCTACTTCGCCGGGGAGATCCGGCTGCGTAAGCGCACCCACATGAAGTCGATGCCCGGCGCCGTCCTGCTCGCGGTCGGCGCGCTGCTGCTGCTGACACCGGCGTTCACGCACGTCGCGAGCTACACGTTCAACGGCCGCCTCGCGGTCGCCGATCCCGCCGCCTACGGCTTCGCGGCCGGCATCCCCGCCTACCCTGAGATCATGGGCATCGCCTCCGGCAGCGCCATCTGGAGCGTCATCATGATCCTCGGTTTCACCGCCGGACTGGTGATCTGGCTGCCGGAGACGATGATGATGGCCAGCCGCAGCATGTTCGCGTGGTCGTTTGACCGGCTCATGCCCGAGCGCCTCTCGTGGGTCGAGCCACGCACGCGCTCCCCGCTGGTCGCGCTCGCGATCATCCTCGTGATGATCACCGCAAGTACCGCGATCTACTCGTTCACGACCTGGTTCACAACGCTGACCGTGCTGCTCGGGATCTCCTTCACGATGGTCTTCACCGCGATCTCCGGGATCATTCTGCCGTTTCGCCAGCGCGCGCTCGTCGCCGCCTCACCCTACGCGCGGCGTGTCGCCGGGATCCCGCTGTTCACGCTCGTCGGGGGCATCGCGCTGGTTGGCTTCCTCGGGGCGATCGGGATCCTGATGTGGGATCCCGGCTCGGGCGTGAGCCTCGCGCAGAACCCCGGCAAGCTCGAGCTCTCCGTGCTCATCTACGCGGTCGGCTTCGCGATCTACTTCGCCTCCAAAGCAATCCGCCGGCGCCAGGGGATCGAGCTGGAGCTGGCCTACCACGAGTTGCCACCCGAATGAGACCGCCGCGATGAGCCTCGCGGGCTTTGCTCGCCGTCGCACCGCACGCACACGCGCAGATCAGACAGCCGGTGCGGGCCCCAACGCGGGGCAGGCCGGCCGCAACACCTCGACGACGCGCCTCTACTACGCCTCGGACATCCACGGCACCGAGGGCCTGTGGCGCAAGTTCCTCAGCGCCGCCACCGTGTACCGCGCGGGGGTCATCGTGATGGGCGGCGACGTCGCCGGCAAGGTCGTCGTGCCGCTCGCGGAGCGCTCCGACGGGTATGAGGTCGAGCTGCTCGGCCACCGCGAGCTGCTGCACGACGAGGAGCAAGCACGCGATGCCGAACATCGCATCCGCGCCAACGGGATGTACCCGTATCGCATGAGCGCCGCCGAGATCCAGCGTGTCGCGGCGCTCACCGAGGACGAGCGCGAGCGGTGGTTCGCGCAGGTCATGCTCGAGACTTTCGAGCGCTGGCTCCAGATCGCCGACGAGCGCCTCGCGCAGAGCGATGTGCGCTGCTTTCTGATGCCCGGTAACGACGACCCCCCGGGAATCGACGACGCCGTGCAGCGCGCGCGCCGCGTCGAGTCCTGCGACGAGCGCATCGTCGAGTTCGGCGGTCACGAGATGGTTTCGCTGGGTTACTCCAACCTCACCCCCTTCCACTCCCCGCGCGAGCTCGAGGAGGACGAGCTCTACCGGCGCATCGAGCGCCTCGCCGAGCAGCTGCGGCGACCGGCGAGCGCGATCTTCAACCTCCACGTCCCGCCATACGACTCGACGCTCGACACCGCCGCCGAGCTAGACGAAAGCCTCACCGTCGTCACGGTCGGCGGCGAGCCCAAGCGGATCCCGGTCGGCTCGACCGCTGTGCGCGAGCTGATCGAGCGCTACCAGCCGCTGCTCTCGCTGCACGGCCACGTCCACGAGAGCGCCGGCGCGATGCACATCGGGCGCACGCTGTGCATCAACCCTGGCAGCGCCTACCACACCGGCCGCATCGCCGGCTGCCTGATCAAACTCGAGGAGGAGCGTGCGCGCCATCAGTTCGTCACCGGCTGACAGCGGCTCGGCATCGGCGGCCGACTCGCACTCACCACCGGCCGACTCGCACTCGCCGCACAGCGGGAGCCCGATCAGCGCGTCGCTGGAAGACGAGGCACGTCGGTTGCTCGCCGCGGCCGACGCCGGCGCGATCCCCTTCGGGCTGATCGGCGGGATGGGCATCCAGCTACTGCTGGGCGAGCGCATGGAGGTCTCGCTGCGCAGGCCCGTCGGCGACCTCGATTTCGTCACCACCCGCCGTGCCGGCGCCGCCGTCGAGGCGCTGCTCGCCGCACATGGCTGGGAGCCCGAGCCGCGCTTCAACACACTCAACGGCGCCCGGCGCCTGCTCTTCAACGAGCCCGCCGGCGAGCGCCGCGTCGACGTCTTCGTCGGGAGCTTCCAGATGTGCCACTCGCTCCCGCTCGCCGAGCGCCTGCGGGAAGGCGGCGCGATCTTTCCCGCCGCGGAGCTCGCGCTGAGCAAGCTGCAGATCGTCGCGCTGAACGCCAAGGATCGCAGCGATCTATACGCGCTGCTGCTCGCCTGCGAGATCGCCGAGGACGACCTCCACGGTGGTGTCCCCGCGATCGACGCCGCACGGCTCGCTGCACTCGCGGGCGCCGACTGGGGGCTGCATCACACGCTTGAGCTCAACCTCGCGCGGCTGCGCCGGGGACTCGCCGAGACGCCGCTTGCGCGGCGGCAGCGTGAGCTTGTCGAGCAGCGCATCGCCGAGCTCGCCGGGGCCCTCGATCGAGCGCCCAAGTCGCGTGCCTGGCGCCTGCGCGCGCGCATCGGGGAGCGCCGGCGCTGGTACGAGGAACCCGAAGAGGTCACCCGCTGAGCGGTACGACATAAGTGCAAGATCGCAGACAAATCATGACATTGTTCGCGATTCCGGTTATGGTCATCGCACAGGTATACGGTCGGCGTGCCCGAGAGGGAAACAATGGCGCCCGCCGCGTCGCAACCTGTATGGCGGAGCGCGTGGCGGGTACTAATGAGTAGGTTCGGCAGCACCCCGCGCGCGAAGCCCGAGGGCCCGGAGCTTGTCGAGCCGGGCCCTCGTTTTTGTGCGCCGCGCACCGTGATTGTTATGCGCCGCGCGCCGTAATCGGCACCGCCCGGCGCCCCGGCGTTGCGGTGCGCGAGGATGAGCGCTTCCAGATGCCGCCCGCCGCCCGCAACCTCGTGAACCTGAACGCCGTCGCCAAGAGCTACGGCAGCCGGGTGGTCCTGCACGACATCACGCTCGGCGTAAATGCGGGCGAACGCATCGGGGTCGTCGGCGCCAACGGCGCGGGCAAGTCGACGCTCTTGCGCCTGATCGCCGCCACCGAGCAGCCGGATGCCGGCGCCCTCACACGCGCCCGCGACCTCGACACGGCCCTCATTGGCCAGCGCGACGAGCTCGACGAGGGGCGCACGATTCGCGAGGTCCTCGTCGGTGGGCGCGCCGAGCACGAATGGGCCGGCGACAGCGCGTTCCGCGGCGTCCTCGACGGGCTGCTCGGCGGCGTCGCGCTGGAACTCTTCGCGCAGGGGATCGACACGCCGCTCGCCGGCCTCTCCGGCGGCGAGCGCCGGCGGGTCGCGCTCGCGCGCCTGCTGCTCGACCCACCCGAGCTGTTGCTGCTGGACGAGCCCACCAACCACCTCGACGTCGAAGCGATCGACTGGCTCGCCCGCCACCTCGCGGCGCGGCGCGGCGCGATGCTCGTCGTGACCCACGACCGCTGGTTTCTCGACGCCGCGTGCACCGCCACCTGGGAGGTCGCGGAGGGAGCGATCCACCGCTACGACGGCGGCTACGCCGCTTACGTGCTCGCGCGCGCCGAACGCGACCGCCAGGAGGCCTCACGCGAGGAGCGCCGCCGCCAGCTCGTGCGCAAGGAGCTCGCGTGGCTGCGCCGCGGCCCACCGGCGCGAACCACCAAGCCGAAGTTCCGCGTCCAGGCCGCCAACGCTCTGATCGCCGACGAGCCCCAGGCGCGCGACCGCGTGGAGCTGCTGCGTTTCGCGACCGCGCGCCTCGGAGACCGGGTGCTTGACGCGCTCGACGTCTCGCTCACGCTCGGGGGGACCCGCGAGGTCCTGCGCGATCTCACCTGGCAGCTCGGGCCGGGCGAGCGCGTCGGGATCGTCGGCGTCAACGGCTCGGGCAAGACCTCGCTGCTGCGGCTGCTGGCGGGCGAGCTGCGCCCGAGCGCCGGCGAGGTCCGGCGCGGCGCCACGGTCAGGCTGGCCCACCTCTCCCAGGACGCGGCCGAGCTGCCGGCGCAGCTGCGCGTGATCGAGGCGCTCGAAGAGGTCCGCGGGTACGCGACGCTCGGCGACGGACTCCAGCTCAGCGCCGCGCTGCTATGCGAGCGCTTCGGCTTTCGCGGCGAGAAGGCCCGGACGCTGGTCGCGGACCTCTCCGGCGGCGAGCGCCGCCGGCTCGCGTTGATGCGCCTGTTGATGGCCGAGCCCAACGTCCTGCTGCTCGACGAGCCCACCAACGACCTCGACGTCGAGACGCTTACCGCGCTCGAGGACCTGCTCGACCGCTGGCCCGGGACGCTCATCGTCGTCAGCCACGACCGCTACTTCGTGGAGCGCGTCTGCGACAACCTTTACGCCCTCGGCGAGACCGACGGGATCCGCCACCTGCCGGGCGGCATCGATCAGTACCTGGAGCTGCGTCGCGCGAGCGACGAGCACCAAACGCCGAGCGACGACTCAACCGCAGAGACGCCGCGCGCCGAAGGCGTCGCGCCGGGAGCCGAGATCCGCGCGGCGCGCAAGGAGACCCAGCGCGCACAGCGCGAGCTCGGGCGCCTGGAGCGCGCGATCGAGCGACTCGCCGAGCAGGCCGCGGCGGTCAGCGAGCGGATGGCAGCCAATGCCACCGACCACGCGCTGCTCGGGCAGCTGCAGTCCGAGCTCGATCAGCTAGACGCCGAGCGCGAGGAGCTGGAGAGCGCGTGGCTTGAGACCTCTGAGCTGCTCGAGCGCTGATCGGCCTTCGCGCGGTAGAGCGCGAGATCGGCGTCGTTGACGAGATCTTGCGGGGCCCCGTGGACCGTGGTCGCGCAGCCCACGCTCAGCGGCACCCCGTCGGGAAGACCGATCTCGCTCAGCTCGACCGCGCCGGCGGCGACGCGAATGCGATCCGCGACTTTGCGTGCAGCGGCTTCGTTGGTGCCGGGCAGGGCAATCAGGAACTCATCGCCTCCCCAACGGCCGTAGACGTCGTCGACGCGCAACACTCCGCGCATGCAATCCGCGACGGCGCACAGCACGCGATCGCCGGCTTCGTGCCCGTAGCTGTCGTTGGTGGCCTTGAAGCGATCGAGGTCGATCATCAGGACCGACAGCGCGTCTCCGTGACGACGCGCGTGCGCGGCGGCGCGCGTGAGCTGCTCGGTCAAGGCGCGCCGATTGAACAGCCCGGTCAGCGGATCGGTGCGCGCCGTCCTTTCCAGGGTGTGGGAGAGCTGCGCAAGGCGCGCGCGGTCGGCAAGCGAGCGCGCCAGCAGCGCGACGAGCAACGCGCCCAGAACTCCGACGAGCGCAAACACGATCCACGGGACGAACTGGGTCGCGCCGCTGATCGACGCGTACAGCCGGCTGTCGGGCACCGCGATCAGCAGCCGCCACGGCGTCCCCGCGACCGCGGCGGCGGTGAACGTAGTGGGTGTCCGCATGCCCGCGACGGTCCCAAGCTCGGAGTGCGCCGCGGCACGCGCGAGCTGCGGATCGACGGACGCAAGGGTGCGCGCATTGGTTCGCGGACTCGCCGCGACCAGGCGCCCGGCTCCATCGACGAGGAACACCGCATGCGGGCGATAGGGGATCGTGTGATCGACGAGACCATCAAGCGCGGTCCCCGAAGCCGGGTAGGCGGCGCTGAAGACACGCCGGCCGCGCTCGGTCGCGAACGGCACCGCGATTGCGGTCACGGCAACGCCCTTCGCCGCCGAGGCAACGACGTTTGAAATCGCCACTTCCCCGCGCTCGGCGGCGCTGAGATGCGCATAGCCCGGCGCGATCCGGCGACCGAGCAGCGAGGGCTTCGCCGGGATGATCTCCAACAAGCGCCCGCTGCTGTCCAGCAGCACCGCGGCGTGGCTGCCGAAGGCCGCCGTCACGAGCCCAAATTGCTGCCGCGAGACACTGGCCCCCGAGAGCAGCCGTTTCGCCGTCTGACGCTCGCGCGAGGCCTGCTCGGCTAGGTAGGTGGAGACGAACGTCGCCGACGCGGTCCCGCGCAGCTTGAAGTTGGCGAGCGTGTGCGCCCGCGACTGGCGCTGCGAGAGCACAATCGCGCTCGCCATCGCGCCGAGTAGGAGGAGCA
>DASXOX010000088.1:0-18756 GCA_036493975.1 Solirubrobacteraceae bacterium | reverse complement strand
GTAGATGCTTACGCGGTAGATCCCCGCGCCGGTGCTCGTCGCGAGCTCGTTGTTGAGCTCGGCGGCCTCCTCCTCCTGCACCCTTGCGTCAGGGTCGAGGGGTCGGCCGCGTTGCTCGACGCCGCGGTTTACGCCATGGATGCGCTTGTAGCGGCGCTTCTGCGCCATCCGCTCGCGGTATCGCTCAGTCGCCGCAATATGCACACTCACCACGAATGGCCGCGGGGCCTGCATCATGTGAAGCAGCCACCCCAACCACGTCTGCTCAGGTGCGAGAGACACGTAGAAAACCTCCTCCAAGGTCTCCCCGAGCCCTATGTGACTGCGCTCGGCGAGACTCACCGGCGCAGTACAAATCGCCTCGGCTAGCGCCTGTGCGCGCCCAGCGGCATCCCCGGGGTCCTCGCCGGGAACGAGCGGTGCGATGACCTCCGGTGCCATGAAACTCGCAGGCAACCCACCGTTCTGCGCGTTGTCGGGGTCAAAGCGGAGGTGCAGCAGATCAAGCAGCTCCGCCCCTTGCAGGAGGCGGCCGGGGACGCCCATCGCTTCCAGGTCTGAGCGCACGCCCTCGCAGTGGCGAAGCGACTCCGTGCACGCGCGGTCATGTGCCTGCGCCTTGACCCTCAACATCCGACGCCCAACCCTCGGCAGGGGCAGGACGCGCATGGTCGGCTGCCACGGGCAGAGCACGATGTAGCGCAACTGCAGCGGCGCGACGCTCAGCGCGTGCGTACGGATCGACTGCTCTTGAGCGATCCCCAGGCGACGGATCGCCTGTGCTCGCTCGTGCTCACCGATGTCCTCAGCGGCACCAACGGCCTGCTCGCAACACCGGGTCTCCTCCGCGAGCACGTCATCCAAGGCGAGCGGTGTGCCCTGCACGTAGAGCTGCAATGACTGGCGGTCGGGTAGCCGTGCCGCTACCTGCGCGAACGCCTGAGAGACCCGCTCACCCTCGGCCTCGTCGAACACAAGGGGGTTGACGGTCCCGACCTCAAGCGCCCTGAGGTAGATGCCGTCCTCTCTCACGATCAGCCCGTCGGGCTCGATCGCGGCGAGGGCCAGCAGATCCCCGGCAGTCGCCTCTCCCGCTCCCATCAGCCCCAGCGCTCCTCAGAAAGCAGCCCATCCAGCGCGGGGTCCGTTCGCGCCCTCGCGCCGTGCTGGTCGGGCTCCGCTGTCCACTCAAGGACCAGCAGGCCACGCGCGCGTGGACGCTCCAGTGAGGCTGGCGGCAGCAGGTGGCGAGCCCACCGCCAGCGCCAGCACTCACACAAGAGCACCCCGAGCTGCAAACCGCCGCTCTCGGACACATACATCAGGGCGGCCGGCAGACCGATTACGAAAACGCAGAGCGTGATCGCGGGCTTCGTCGGCAGACCCGAGAAGTGGATGAGCGCGAGGACAGCCACGCCACCCGCGATCAGCAGGGCCCACTGCTTGATCGTGAACGCGACCAGCCGCGGCGCCTCATCCAGCGAGCGGAACGTGCGATGGATCACCGCCCACCCCATTTCAGGCGGCGCTTACGCCGCGGCGCTCGGCTGGGCCTCATGATTTGCCGCGGCATCGGCGGCACCGGCGGCTGGGGCGTTGGCTTCTGTGGCTTCTGTGCCCGGCCGGATTTGCTCGATGGCGGCGCTGGGGGCACTTCGCGACCGTTGCTGCTCCTCGCTCGGCGTCCGGGGTGCGCCCCTCCGGTCTTGCTCTGAGCTGCGCTTGAGCCCTTCGCCGGTGTCCCAGCGGGGGAAGCCGGTGCAGGCTTCGCGCGCGGTGCTGCGCGTGAGGGAGTCCCGCCAGAGGAGGCGCCGGGTTGCGCTGGAGCAGGCACAGTCCCCCCTTGGCGGACACCTCCCTTTCGGGTGCTGGTCGCTTCTCCCCACGGGGTCTTCCCCGTCGCATTGCTCGCTCGCGCGCCCGCCTGGCCGCGACCACCCGTGCGGGCAGCTGCCGCGCGCGCCGAGGCCCGCCCGGTGTTGCGGCGCGAGCCGCCAGCCATCGCCGCCCTAGCTTCCCTTGGCGCGCTCGCGAGAATCGCCCCGGCCCGCGAGAGCCGTTCGCGCACCCCACCCCGCACTGTCGCCTTGGCGGCACCACGAGCCGCCGCGCCTCCTGCGGCCATGCCGCCGCGCGCGCCTGCGCCCGCCGCGGCCGGCACCCTGCGGGTGCGCCTGGCCGCACCGGCCAAGCCTCTACCGGCTGCGCCGAGCGGCCCGCCGGCTGGGGCACCCAGCGCCCCAGCGGCACGCCCCGCGCTGCGGCCCAGCGAGGGGATTCCTTGAAGGCCAACGTTGCGCAACCTCGCCTCCGCGGCACGCATCCGCTGCGCACCGGGCATCGTGGCCTGCCCCTCAGCCCCGCCACCGCCGCCGCCGCCGCTGGCTCGCAGGCTCGCGCCGCTGAGGATGTGACGCAGCTCCCCGAGCAGCATCAACGGCAGCTTCACCGCGATCACGAACGCGATGAGCCCCGCGAACGCCGCCTCAATATGCCCCCCGATCCCCGACGCTCCCCCGCTGAGACTCGTCGCGTCCAACGTCAGCGCCCCCGCTACAGCGAACAGGAGCGTCCACCCGATCGGGACGAGCACGACCGCCATCAGCGCGTGCGCCCACACTCTCATCAGGTGCGAGAGCTCAGGGATCGGCCACAACGCGATGAACAGCGGCCCGGCGCAGTACGCCAGCGCCAGCACGTCGGTAAGCGCCACCTTTGACGCGAACAGGCCAGCGGCGAACGCCACGCCGACGATCACCAAGAACGCGCCGAACACGCCGCCCGCACCGATCAACAAGGCCCCGCCGAACAGGACCGTGACGATGCTCGCCAGGCCGTTCCCGACGACCGGGAACCCGAGGATCGCGTGCGTCAAAGTGTTCGTCGCGGCGACCACCTGCTCCACGAGCCAGCGGTAGATCACGAGCGCGCCGGTCGCCGAGGCGCAGCGCGCGATCCCCGTTGCCGGGTGCGCGGCGCCTGTCAGGCCCATCATCCAATAGCGCAGCGTGCAGACCGTCAGCGTGACGGGCATCAGTGACATGCCGAGATAGGTCATGTCGCCCTCCAGTTCGCTTACGTGCCCCCACTGCGCGGGGTCGGGCAAAGCGACCAAGTGCTGAATCAGCGCGACGGTGCCGTGCTTGAGGAACCCAGGGACCAGCGCGCCCGCCAGGGCGGAGAAGAACCCCTTAGCTATCGCTTCGATGATGCTGTGAAGCGATGGCAGGCCGAGGAACCCGAGCGGCACGAGCTGGCCGCCGCGCGTGTCGGCACAGGCGGCCGGTGCGAGCACGAGCAGCGCGCAGAGCGAGCCCGTGACGGCCAGCAGCCATGTCCCTCGGCGAAGCGTCATCGCAGCCACGCCCGTTAGGCGACGATTCCGCTGATTGACGCGAGGATCGCCAGGCCCGCGATCGTCTTGATAGCGACGTCATGCGCGCGACTGTGACCGGCCATGAACATGATCCCGACAACCGCGATCACGAGGCTCATGGCCGTGCCACCGAGCCACACCAGACTTCCCTTCAGCTTTTCAACGAAGTTCTGAACCCCACTGATCGGCGTCCCGTGAAACGCGCCCGCCGCGTTCAGCGCGTCCAGGTGCCCTCCCGAAAGAACCCCGAGAAGCGCCACCGCCACGAGCAGAGTCAGCAGTGCGAATACAACGAGCTGCCCGCTATGCGCGGGAGCCCTCAATCTCAGTGCGAGCGCCATCATTGGCCTCACCTCCTTGTGTGTCGGGTTGACAAACCTCATGGCGAGAACAGGCCCCCCGAGGTCTGTTCCGCCGGCGCGCGCGCCGGCTCGCTCACGCGCGCCGGGACGCTCGGCTCAGCCACCGCGGGTTGCCCCGGCGCGGGCGTCGGAGCTGGCGCAGGCACGCGAGGACGCGCAGCCCGCGCCGGCCGGGCGGCTGCACGAGCACGGCGCCTTGGCAGCACCCGCCGCCGCGTGTTCGCGCGATGCTCGGCGCGGCGTCGCAGCGGAGCGCGCACGATCGGGGCGCGCGGCGAGCGATTGGGGTGCGCGATCGGGTCTCGCGCGGTTAGGCGAGAGCCAGCGGTGCGGGGGCGTGCGGCGGGGTGCTGGCCCGCGAGGGCTCCCAAGGTGCCGAGCAGCAACCACAACCCGATCGCGAAGGCCGCCGAGCCGGCGAGCCAGGGATGCGCTCTCAGCCGCTCGTGTAGGTCCCGTCCTGCTCCCCGAGCGCGTGGTGCGCGCCGCACGGGACGCCACCGGCCGGTGCGACCTGCGAAGACGTCATCCACATGCACAACGAACTCATCCGCGGTGAGTCCGTCGAACCCATCCTCCTCGGAGGTCGTCTCCTCGGAGAGCTCTGCGCCATCGACCTCAAAGGTGGGCTCTGGCTCGACCAGCTCGCCCCGTTCTCGCTCGCCGCCGTCGGTCGCCTGCGGCTCGGGCGCTGGCGGGATCGGTGCAGGCGGGACGTCGAAGACCTCCGGTGCGCGCCCGGAGAGGCTGGGCTTGCGCCGGCGGCGAGCGGTGCCCGTCGCCTCGCGGTCACTCGCGTCCGAGTCACCGTCAAGACGTGCCGGTGCGGGCTCTGACTCTCGCCTTGGTTCGGGCGCTGGCGCCGGTTCGGGTGCTGGCGTGGTGTCAGCCGCCGCGCTGCCCGTGCCTGGCGCGGCGACGTGAAGCGTGACCATGCCGTTGCGCGCGAGCGCGCTACCGGCCGCTGGCTCCTGGGAGACGACGAGCCCCAGCAGCTCGGGGTCCCAGCCAAAGGACCGCTCAAGGCCGGGGCGAAGCCCAGCACGGCGCACGGCCTGGGCGGCATCCCCGGCGCGCTGGCCGGTGTACTCGCCCACTGTCTGACGGCCCGTCGCATCGCCTCGACGGCCGCTCGTAGGGCGCTTGACTGCTGCGGTCTCGTTACCCATCGGGGTTATTGACCGTGAGCGGCCCAAAACGGCCAACGACTTTCCCCCGACGCCTCCTAGCTGCGTCTGGCGCGGCCAGCGCGAGAGGGCCCACGGGCGTCCCGCCCGCACGCCGGATGCGCCGAGATTTGGCTCTGGCACTTGGCTTGCAGCAGCCCGACGTACCGCGAAAAGCGGGGGTCCTCAAACCATCGGGGGGCGCGCACGATCGCTGGCGGTAGATCGCGGTAGAGCAGAAACCCGTGTCCTCGGGGGACCTGACGCAGCCACGGTGAAGGACCGGCCTTCTCGCGGGCGACGCTCAGCGTGTTCCTTGAGACCCCGGTCGAGGAGGCGTTCGCGACTGGCTCCTCCCCAAGCAGCTCGGTCAGATACCCCGTGCTCGTCGGGTCAGCCAGC
Source organism: Solirubrobacteraceae bacterium (assembly GCA_036493975.1). GTDB lineage: Bacteria > Actinomycetota > Thermoleophilia > Solirubrobacterales > Solirubrobacteraceae > Palsa-744. The sequence continues at coordinate 13,450 of DASXOX010000088.1, read as the reverse complement.
GGTGGAAGGAATACCTGGGCGGTACTGGCCGCGCAGATCGCGTCGCGTGCGGCGCGGCCGTAGCGGTGGTCGATCTGCGCGATCGACTGCCAGAGAGTCGCGATCACGATGCCGTGGTCCCCGCATTGGGAGAGCCAGGAGGGGAGATTCCTGACCGGGGCGGTGTTCGCGATCTCGTCAAAGAGCATGAACAGCCTCGGGTCAAGGGAGCCGGTGCGGCGGGCCTTGACGATCGCGGCCTGGTAGATCGCGCTGACCAACGCGAGGATCACCGGCCGCAGAACCTCTTGGTCGTGCTCGGCCGCGACGACGTAGATCGTGTTCGCCTGCCCGTCTAGGAACCGCTCGGGTGTCAGATCGCCGCTCGCCGAGTTGGCGACCTGCGGGTAGCGGTAGGCGCGCAGCAGGTTCAGCGCGCTCATTACGGTCGTCTCGCGGTTGCGCTCGTCGCGGCGGGTGATGCCCTCTAGCTGGTCGGCTGCCGCATGGACACCCGCGTTCTTGAGCGCGGCGACCGCAACGTGGAAGTCGCGCGCGTCAAGCCAGCGCACGAGCTCGCTCATGCTCGCGCCGGTGAGCGTCGCAGCGTGCAACAACGGTGCGAGCATGCTCGCGGCCTCCTTGTCCCAAAACTCGTTCGCCGCGTTCGCCTGATCGGGGTGAGCAGCCGAGGCAAGAGCCTCCCCGGCGCGGATCGCGCCGCTCCAGGTGCGCGCCGGCACCAAGGGGCTGAACCCAGCGCTCGGCTTCTCCCCGAAGGGGTCATACACCCATACGCGTCCCACACCGCGCCGGTACGGTGCGGTTGCCTGGTAGACGTCGAGCTTCGTGCTCAGCACGAGCGCCGGCCCGTCGTGGTCAAGCAGCCACGGCACCACATACCCCGTTGACTTGCCGACCCGCGGTGGCGCGACGATCATCGGCTGAACCTCGGGCTCCGCGGCGAGCATCCGCGACGGGACACGCCCGATCACTCCAAGGTACGGGCGTCCCGAGGTCGGCTCTGCCACCCACAGTCGCCTTGTGTCTGACGGCAGCGCCCACGTTCGCGGGCGCACCCAGCCGCGCTCCACCGCATGACGCGCGAGGGTGCGCTGCCCCTTGCCCAGCGGCGACCCCGCCCGCCAGGAGCGCACGGTTCGGTAGATCCTCACAGTCGCATAGACCGCGATCGCCACAACGACAACGGCGACCACGAGATACGCGCCGGCGCCCGGAGCGGACGCGCGCTCGGCTCTGCGCGGGAACGCTCTTGCGGGGGAGCGCCAGTCGCCCGCAATCAGTACGCGCCACATGGCGCGTGCGGCGTCGCCGGCTGGCAGGTGCATCGGGCCGTGCAACTCGACCAGACACGCTGCTTGGGTCCACAGCCATGCGAAGACCCCGCTGACCAAGCCAGCGAGCAGCAAGACGCCCACGGTGCAGAACAGGAGCCGTGCCACGGGCCGGCGGCCAACGGCATGAATCCTCACCGCTCACCCCGGAGGATCGGGCCTCTGAGCTCGTTCTCAAGCGCAGAGGCCGACTCGACTGACTGCAGGCTCATCAGTGCTACTGACCGTGAGCGCGTCGAAACGGCCAACGACTTTCACAGCGAGGCGCAGTCTCCGGTCATCTCGCGCCTCAGAGCAACCCCGCCGGCGGCCTGAAAGACCCTTTCGAGGTCGTCGCGGAAACTCGTTGGCCGTTTTCGCCGAGTTGCGGTCAATAACCCCTGAAGGCCGCGGCACCCGCCGCCGGCCAGACCCAACAGAGCGATGCGCCACGACAGCGAGCACAGGAAGGGAAAGACCGGTTCAGAGGAGCGGTTTGTCCTGCTTAGTGCTTGTTCAGGCAGTTCTCGCGGGGGTCGGTGGAGCGTCGTTACTTGCCTCATTTTCGCCGCCGCCGGCTTAGCGCTTCAACCCCACAAGGGGGTTCCCCTGCGCCCTGCGGGCTCCGGTTCCGCGCGCCGGTCAGCGTCGTTTTGGGCTGCGTAACTAGCACCACCAACCAAGGAGAACAGCAATGAGCAAGCGATTCAGCATCAACACCAGCATCGTCATCGGAGGTCTCACCCGCGACCCCGAGGTCGTGGCACTCTCCGAGGGCAGCATCTGCAAGCTGCGTCTGGCAGTGGACGGCATGGCCCGAGGCGGCGAGACGGGGTACATCGACGTGGACGTCTTCGGCAAGCCCGGCGAAGCGTGCGCCGAGCATCTGAGCAAGGGCCGCGAAGTCGCCGTCAAAGGCCGGCTGCAGTGGCGCGAGTGGCAGCCCGAGGGCTCCACGAGCAAGCGCCAGGCGCACCACATCGTCGCCGATCAGGTGCAGTTCCTTGGCAGCAAGGGCAACGGCGAGCAGTCCTCGGACAGCTCAGGCGAGCAGGCCAGCGAGGCGGCCTAGCCACTCCGGGTCAAGGCCCGGCCGCGCCCCACACCAGGGGCGCGGCCACCAGGGCTTTCGACGGGGACCGCTCGTGATGAGTCAGGCGCTTGTAATCGATCACATCCTCTCCGGGTTGCGCGAACGCGACGCGCGCCTTCGCGCGCTCTGGGAGATGACGCCTTGCCAGCGGATCGCGGCGATGCGCCGCGGAGAGCTGACGTTGGAGCAGTGCTCGGCGTGGGCCGCAGGCTACCCCGATCAGGTGCCGTTGCTAAACGGCGAGTTCGAGTACATCGCGCACCTCACACCCGAGGCGTGCGAGTGACCGCCAACCCAGGAAACCCAGCACGCGACCTTGACGCCTACCTTCGCGTGCTCGCCAGCGGGGCAGCGCCAGGGCAGTTCTTTGACGTGCGCTGGAGCACCGCGAACGGCGAGATGAGCCGACGGTTCATCGCCGCAGATCACATCGAGCGCGCCGCGAGCCTTATCACCGGCATGGCCTGGCGAACTGACGTGTACGTGGGTGTCGCGCTACGCGACGGCTGCGAGCATGGCGGCAAGGACGCGATCAGCGGCTCACGCCTGCTGTACATCGAGTGCGATCACCCCGAATCCCTTGCTCTGATTGAGGGGTTCGCGTTCGCGCCGTCGATGATCCTCGCCTCCGGCTCGCCGGGGCACCTACACATCTACTGGTCCCTGCACGAGCTCGCCAGCGGCCCCCAGGTGGAGAGCGCCAATCGCAGGCTCGCGCTCGCGCTCGAAGGCGACCCCGCGTCCGTAGACATCGCGCGAGTGCTCCGCCCACCCGAAACGCGCAACCACAAGCATAACCCCCCGCGTCCCGTGCGGCTTCTCCTTCTTGACCAAGACGCTCGCCACGAGCTCTGCGAGCTCACCGCTAGCCTCCCGACGGACCCGCAGCCCGTCCGCCTGCCCGCCACGCGAGTAGCGTCGCAGCGCACGGGCCGCACCGATGTTGACCGTGCGCTGCTTGAGATCCCCGCCGCCGAGTACGTCCGCGTCCTGGCCCACCGGGAGCCCAACCGCGCGGGGAAGGTGCTCTGCCCGTTCCACCATGAGCAGACGCCGAGCTTGCAGCTCTACCCCGATGGCACGTTCTACTGCTACGGGCGCCACAGCAAGCACCGCCCGTGCGCCAAGGGCGGGACGGTCTTCGACTTCGCTGCCGCCATGTGGGGCCTGGCCACCAAGGAAGAGGACTTCCTAGAGCTCCGCCGGCGCCTTGCAGACCTGTTCGCGCTCACACCCACCACGACCGGGAGGCCCTGATGACAACAACACCAAGATGCGACGGCGAGCGCATTCTCTGCGAGGCGCGCATGCTCAAGGACATGGCCGAGCGCGTGATCGCCAACGGCGCAGAGCCAGCCTACGCCACCGAGAAGCTGCTGCGCGCGCACGCCGCGAGCGTCCGTGCGCTCATCCACGGCCTGCACACAGATCCGCACGAGCTCATCGACGCGATCCAGAAAGCCGTATCCGCAGCATGATTCGCCAGCGCACCCTGCACCGTCGAGGTCGCACCTTCGCGCCCGCGGCGGTCGCCGCGATGCTGCTCGCGGGCTGCGGACCGATGCCCGCCGGGGAAGACCCGGCCGCGAGCTGGCCCGCGGCAGCCTCAAGGCAGGGGTGTGTCGAGCATGACGGTCTACCGGACGCGCGGTGTACGCCGGGTGCGATCCGCGCTGGTGTCACGCTCGCGACGCTCTGCGCCTACGGGTACAGCCGCCGGGTGCGTCCCCCGGAGAGCTACACCGAGCCCTTGAAGCTCGCGCAGATCCGCGCCTACCACCTCCCTGGTCGTGTGCGCGACTACGAGGAGGATCATCCTACCTTCAGCACGCGATGGCAACCGGCTGGACGGCGCTTTACCGTGCTGCCGGCGGCGAGCGCGTCCTGCGGTTCTATCCGGCGGGCGCATAGAAGAGGCGCCGTCTCGGTGTTCAACCTCGCATGGTGTGAGCACGCCAGCAGGGTCTTGGGGTGCTGCATCGCAGCGGCGCGTCGAGTCAATTACTGCAGATGACGGGTGAGCGCCCGGGTGTGGTCGCCCGCCGCGGGAGCGCCCCTCCCGATTGTCGCACGCTGCGCGTGCGTGCTGATCGGGGTCGGCTCCCGCAACGGGTGGGAGCCATTTGCGAAAAGGAGAGCCTGATGGCTACCAGCACAACAGAGAACGCCAGCGACGGACAGGCCAGCATCGGCCGCGTGGAGCTAAGGGAGATCCCGCTCTCGCGGATCGTCGTACCCGAGGGGTTCAACCCGCGCGGCGAGGTCTCCCATGACGCGGAGCTGGAAGCGATGGCGGAGACGATGCGCCAGCGCGGATGCCTACAGCCGGTACGGGTCCGCGCGAGCGCAACGGGCGAGTACGTTCTGGTCGCCGGTGAGCGGCGCTACCACGCCGCAGCGATAGCCGCCCTCACACAAATCCCGGCCACGGTGCTGCCCGCCGGTGCGGGAGACGAGGCCGAGCAGCTCGATCTCCTTACGGACGCGATGGTCGAGAACGAGGTCCGCTGCGATCTGAACCCGCTGGGCCGCGCGATGGGTTTCCAAGCGATGATCGACCTGGGCCTGAACGTCCGCGGTGTCGCCGAGCGCCTCGGCGGGAAGACCAAGCGCAGCTCCCGCGAAAAGCGCATCCGCGAGCACCTGGCGATCCTCACCCTCCCGGAGGACGTGCGCAAGCTCGTCGCCGAGGAGAAGATTCCGATGCTCGCGGTCAAGGCGCTGTCCGAGCTCGCCGCGATCCACGAGGAGCTGGCGGCCTACGCAGTCGCGGCCGTCCTCGACGATGACAAGCACAGCGAGCCCTACACCTGGCAGGAGGTCGCCAAGGGCGCGTTCGATGTCGCTTTCACGCGCTGCGAGATCCTTCCGGCCGGCCTGTTCCTGTCCTCGGAGAGCTACCGGCTCAGCACCTTCGAGCTGGGCGAGAAGGCGAGAAACGACCTGGCCGCCTATCAAAAGCTCGTCGGCCGGGAGATGGTCGAGGTGCGATTCTGCTCCGAGCGCATCGAGCGGGCTCGCGTACTCGGTGCAACACACCAGACCGGGTACGGCACGCTGATCGTCGGCCAGGACGTCGCAACGTCCCTGGTCGAGGACAGCATCGCTGAAGCTCTCAAGGAAGCGCGCGCGCAGGCACGCCACCAGCGCGAGGTCGAGAAGGAACGCCGCGCCGCGGGTGCCGGCAACACCGACGGCAGCGGCGATGACGGCGACGAGCCGCAGGGAGCCGGCGACGGCGAGTCCGCCGCGCCGGACCCCGAGGCGCAGCGTCAGGCCAAACGGGAGACGCGTGAGGAGGCGATCCGCTTCAATCTCGACCTCGGGGTGCTCGCGTTCAAGCACCTACCGAAGATCAAGGTCGACGAGCGGGTGCTGCGCATCCTCGCGTCCGTCGACCTGGCTCGCTCACTGCGCGAGATCGCCTCACGCGGAGCTCGCCTGTGCCTGCCCGGCTGGGTGACGCAGACCCTGCAGCGCAACGAGAAGATGAAGACGACCTACATGGAAACCTACGACGCGGAACGTCGCGCCGCCGGTCTCCTTGAGGGCGCCGAGAGCGCCGGTGACATCGCAGGCAGAGCGCTCACGCTGATCGCGCTCGCGTCGCTTGCCAACGAGCAGGACGCGGTACCGCAGTCGCGTCGCAGCTACCACACGCTCACCTTCCGTGGGCCGTGGGCGGTGCAGGCCGAGCGGGACCTGAACGCGATCGTCCGCGAACGCATCAAGGAGGGCCAGCTCCCGGCACTCGACGAGGTCCTTACAGAGCGGATCGCCAAGGACGAACAGGACATCGCACACGAGCAGGAAATCGCCAGCGCGACCGTCCGGCTGGAGAGCGCGAGTGACCGCCTCTCGGAGCTGGACGAGAAGGAGCTCGACCAGGCGATCAGCGACGCCGACCTCACGTGGGGCGAGTACCACCCCAAGACACGCGAGCTGCGCACGCAGATCGACACGGTGCGCGAGCAGCGCGCCACCGCACAGACAGGCGAGCACGATCACACAGGCGAGCAGGCCGCCGTCACCGCCTAACGAGCCAGACGAGGGCTGCGGCGCGGGATCTCCTCCCACGCTGCAGCCCTCCTCTCAGCACAGAACGCGTAAAGGTTTACACGAGCCGGTTGAGTATCTCCCGGCCCGAGTGGTCCTGCTTGTAGCCTCCGCGGCCCGGCCGGCACGTACCTCCACGAGCACATCGCCGTGGCAGGCGCGAGACGCACCAGCACCCGAACGCGACGCTCGCTCAGCTAAGCACTGGCTGACGCTTGTGGCGTGAGCAATGAAGGCGCCCGGCGGCGCTTGTGCTCTCCCGATGGTGGCACGCCCCCTTGGGGGGCGTGCTCGGGAGGTTACACAGCGCCCGCCGCCGGGGCGGGTCGCAAGACCAAGGAGGACAGAAGAATGGGCTGGACCGGAGGGCAACTCTCAAAGCCGTTTACTGCTCTCGCCGCGATCGAGTTCGATCTCGGCGAGGACTTCGCGCGACGGGTGATCGACGTTGTGCTCTGCGGGGGCGTTGTGTACGCCGCCGTTCGCTCACGCGAAGGGCAAGAAGTGTCCGGCCTCGTCTTGCTGACCGAGCGCCGCGAAGGCTTGCTTTACACCAAGCCGGTCAGCGAGGACATGGGGCCAGCCGAGGACCGCTGCCCTACCCGTATCCTCGACCGGCTCACGCCGCCGAGCAACGAGTACGCGCGCCGATGGCGTGAGCGCTGCCGCGCACGCCTGGCGAAGCCCACACCGCGCCCAGGGCAGACGGTGATCTTCACCGAGCGCGTGAAGTTCACCAACGGTGACGAGCTGCGCACCCTGATCGTCCAAGGCGGCTCGCGCTTTCGCTCGCCTGTGGGCCGTGTCTACCACATCCACGCGTGGCGGGAGCGTCACTACACGCTGCGCGGTAGAGCGAATGTGTCAACTAGCGTGCGGGCAGCGAAAAAGTGACACAGTTGCACGCGCCGGCACCCGACCGATAGACCTTCTTTCTCGGCACGCACGAAGTCGCTGGCTCCAGAGCGGTGTTGGGCTTCTGGATGGTCGCGCACAGACCCGACGTTCTTCCACGCTCGTCCGACGAGCGATTCCTCCCGGCGAACCCTACAAATCCACGCGCGGATAGTCCCTCTCGAAATCTATCACCGCTCTCGCGGCCTCCACCGGGTCTGCTTCCTTGCGCACAAGGTGTCCGAAGGCCAGCTTCCGCTCAAACCGTCGACGCTTTAGCTCGCTTTCAGCGGCCCGCCCTTCCTTCCGCCATTCAGCGATAGTAGCCAGATTCGGGCGTTTCAGTTCCCCGTGTGCGGCCTGCGCGAGCACGTCCACGATCGTGTCGCCTTCCTTCAGCCATCGCTTTTCTTCTGCGTCCGGTGTCGCATCAGCCTCAGCTAGCCCATCGCGCAACCAGGTGAGCTGCTTGACGACCTCGTGGCCAGCGTTGTTGTGCGACCGTAGGACTAGCCTGCGCAGCGGGATGGTGCGGCCGCAGTCGCAGAAACATTTCGCCCCCATGCCGTCGAGATTGTACTCCGCTCGGTCGGGGTCAGCAGCCCAACGTTGGCGCAGGTAAGCGGTGGCGAGCAGGATCGCGGCGGGATTGCGAAGACACCCGCCGCTGCAGTCCTGTCGCCACCAGCGATGCTCGAACTGCATCAGGTACGCGTGCGCTGGCGAGACCGGCTGCTCTCCCAGCTCGACACGGACCCGCCGGATGCGCGGCCTCGCCGGGGCTGGCACCCACATTCAAGCAGGCCACGGGCCTGCTGATGAGGGGTGCCTACTCACCCCGACGAGAAGGAGCGCTGCCATGAACGTGACGGTGCTCGCTCGCAGAACAAACGGGCGGTGCTGCGGGAGACGTTGGAGATCATGGCCGCGAGGATCGACACCGGCGCCGAACGACGAGTAACAAGAGGATCGGACTCTAGCGAGTTCACCGAAGGTTCTCTGCAGTCGGGTTGAGCCCACCCTTAAGGCCAGCAGACCGGCTTTGGCGGCGCGTAAAGCCCTGCGCTTCGCGTCGCCTAGCGGCGATCCCTGACGGGACAGGGCTTGACGCGCCTTGCCGGCCTGCTTTGGCCGGGGCGTGCTCAACCCCGACCGACAGGAGAGAACAATGAGCCAAGCCACACGCAGTAACAGCCCAACATCACGCCAGCTTCAATTTCTCAGGTCGCTCGCCGAACAGACCGGCACGAGTTTCCACTCTCCCAAGACGGGCGCGCAAGCAAGTCGTGAAATCAAGCGGCTGCTGGCGCTGAAGGAGTCCGGTCAAAACGGCCCAACCTCACGGCAGCTTCGCTTTCTCAGGTCGCTTGCGGAGCAGACCGGCACGAGTTTCACCCCTCCGAAGACGGGCGAGGAAGCCGGTTGTGAAATTGAGCGGTTGCTGGCGCTACAGGAGGCCGGTCACGTCGAACTGGCGGTTAGGCCCGGCGACGTTGAGTCGGAGCCCGTCGGGAGCGAGCTTGTGTACGCGACAGGCGTTCAACCGGGCGAGGTCGTCGGCTTCGGCTCGTCTGCGAGCTGGCGCAAGGCGGCGCCCGAGCAGACGGTCACGCCGGCGGCTGAGCCGCAGGTCGGGCAGCTCACAGAGCTCGGGCGCTACAGCGTCAGTGAAGGGGAGCGTGTCGTGTACGGGCAGCGCATCAACGGCATCGTAAGGATCACCGACAGGCCAGCGTCGGGTGCGGGGCGCTCGTATCTCATTGAGCGCGAACTGGAGCAGGACGGCTACTCAGCATTGAACGCGCTCGTGGCCGACTACGCCAGCCAAGCGCGGGAGCTGGACGCGATCCCGATGGCGAGCAGCATCGTTCGCCGCAACCTCCAGCAGGCCGCGGCGTAAACGCCGCGGCCGATCGGGCCGTCGCTGCGCGCGGCGGCCCGCCGACGTCGAGGGATCTGGCCGGTGGGCCGTCGCTCAGTGCCCAGCAACCCGCGCTGCGGCGGCCACGACGCTGCTCTGAGAGGACGCGACCCGACCGGGCAGGGCGGGCGGTGCCCCTCCCGATTTTCGCACGCTGCGCGTGCGCGGGAGTGGGGCAACGGCCCGCGCCCGGCGGGCCAGAACCCGTGAAAGAAAGGTCGGCCATGAGCGCCACAGGAACACCCGATCCGCTCGTCTGCGAACCCGTACCCAGCGAGCGCGCGCCATGCCTCGGACGCTATGTCGAGGACGAAACGCAGCGAGTCCGTGAGCTCATCAGCATTCAACGGCCGGATGGGAGCGTGTTCGTCGTCGACCGTCTCGCGGGCACCCCTAGCGACGGGCGCGTGGTCGCGCACCTTGCAGCGAGCGAGCCGTCCGAGAACGCCAGCATCGTCGCCGAGATGTACCTCGCCGATGGTGAGCGCCGTGGCCGCTGCCGTCTTCTCAGCGCAGACGACCTCACGAGAACGAGGCCAGCGTCCTCGCCCGCGAGCAGCGAGAACACCGTGCTCGAACACACGCCGTTGCTCGACGGCGAGGGCTACTACTTTCGCCTGCGCGAGCTGGCGACCGGCTGCTCCGTGCCCGAGCTGCGCTGGGCACGTTCGCACCTGCACGACGAGCAAGAGCCACCCGCGGTCGTGACCCTGCGCGATGTCGTCGGCGGGCTGGAGGACTACGAGCCCGCGCGGGCGCTCACGATCGAGGCGCTTGCGGCGTGCCGCGAGGACCCAAGCTGCTCCACCTGCACGCTCGACGGAGAGCTAGGGCGCCTTGAAGGCAGCACCCTCGTTCTCAATCGTGGGCTGCGCGAAGCAGTCCTCGCCGCCGTCAAGCACCGCGGCATGACGATGAGCGAGATCGCGCTGCGCTGCGGTCGCACCAGGCGCGACCGCACAGGCAGGGTCAACGGCGAGACGAGCTGGCTCGCTCGCCGTATCGGCCAGGCACCCGAGAGCACGGAGGAGCACCCCTCGCCGTGGGTGCAGAGCGACGTGCTCGCACTCATCGCGCGCGAGGGCCTGCGCGTCTGCCCGCACGAGGTCGAACTGTAGCCCGGCTCGCTACTGGATCAGGTGAACGGCAGGCCGCGGCTCCCCGCGTTGCGCGCGAGCGGCCCGTCCAACGTCCACAGCTCGGCATCCAGCTCGCGTGCGAGCGCGACGTCGGCGGCGTCGAACGCGCTACGCCGCTGCAGCTCGATCGCCACACCAATCACTGCGGCACCCTCACCGAGGGGGTGATAGGCGATCGGCATGGCCTCAAGCTCCGCCCCCAGCGCCGGAACATCACTCTGCTCGATTTCGCCCATGCTCGTCTTGCGCGTCAGGACGTTCGCGGTCTCATACCGCGCGAGCGCTGGCGCGTGCAGCTCGCTACCCTCGCGCGCCTAGCGCATGACGCGCTGCTCGACCGCCTCGCTCTCAGGCTCGCGCGCGACGAGCGCAACGAGCGCGTTCGCGTTGATGACGACGCGCACCGCAGCCGTGTCGCTCAGGGCGTTCGCCGCTCAAGCTCTGCTCGCCCTTCGCGGATGGCCTCGACCGCTCCGCGACCGGGCTTCATCCGCGCCCGCAATGCGCTGAGGCGATCGAGCGTCGCAAGCGTGCTCTCCGCGTCTCGCCCTACGGGCAGGTGCTCGCGCAGGATGCGCTCGGCGGCGGGGAGTGTGGTGGTGCGGACGGCGACAACGGGGCGCGCATCTAAACGGCCTCGAAGGCCAAGCCACGCGGCAGACCATGCCCCTGACGCCTGCACTTTGGGTTAGTCAGTCGCCCGCACCGTTGCAGAGTCTCGCATAGGCGACCAGGCCCTTCTTAGCCAGCTCAGCAGCCAGGCAGCTTGTGGTGCCGGCAGAGGGTCGCTAGCTCCTCCATCGCCGTGTTCGCGTCGTTGGGGAGTGCGCTCAGTGCCTCCGCCGCGCGCTTGAGATCAGCGAGGGTCGCATTGCGAGCCTCAAGCGCGAACCGGCCCAGCCACCGCACAGCCGCCCGTTCGTATTGCGCGGGCTCGCGGTCCCTGACGATCAAGCAGATTCGCAGCGCATCGGTGAGGCGGATCGGCGCGAGCCGCGCCGCGTTGCGACGCAGCCATTCCAAGTCTCCACGGTCCAGCGCGCCGCGCACCAGCGGCCAAGGGATCGAATCGGTCTCGCGCCGTCGCGCCACGAACGTATGTTCGCATCACTGTCAAGGGCGCTGTCGACGGCCCGACCTACGGCAACGACGAGATACCGATGCGCGGGCTTCGCCCGCTGTACCGAGCCTCCCTGCGGTCGGCTCTCAGATCGACCCCGGTACTGCACGCCTTCGGCCTACGGGTCTGCTCGCTAGACTGCTGGCTTCGCCGCAGCCAGCACGGCCCTGCCGCTTCGCGGCGGCCTTCGCAGACCCTTCGGCCTGCGCGTCTTCGCCTTCGGCTTCGCCGCGCTCGGCGCACAGCACCAAGCCCGTTGCTCCTATGTCAAGGAGAACTCACTATTTGCGAAGCCTCAGAGCGGTCATCTGCGAGCCAGGCCTGGCGTACTTAGACCAGCTCCGGTTCCGGAAGGGCCGACTTTGCTCTCGCCCTCGGCAGAGACGGGGCCCTGCCGGGGCGATGTCGAAGCGCCTAGCGCGCCGGTGCTGACCTCGGCACGTCGCGAGCGCGCCGGTCGCACCCTGTCTCCCGGAGTTTGAGATTAGCCCGAGCGTTGGGATTCTTGTGCTAGCCACCTCGGCTAGTATCGCGCTGATGGGAATCGACGACAATTTGCGCGCGGCTCAAGAGCGTCAGAGGTCGGAAGCGCGGGCTGAGGCGGATAAGCAGGCCGCGATCGAGCAGAAGCGTTTGGATTACCACGCCGAAGAGAGCACCGTCGCCGCCGAAATTTCGGCGGTCATCCGACGAGCCCAGGATCTGCTCGACGCAAAGCACGAGTGGTGCCCTGTCGAGACCTTCATGCCTTCCCGCTTCGAACGCAGTCTTGCCTACTGCGATGGGCGACCCCTTTCCTTTCCGACTTCCCTCGGCTCTGAAGAGTTTGTCCTTCTCCCTACTGGCCACATCATCCGCGTGCAGAGATGGCTAAGGCGTCGCGAAGCCCACTCCGCCGTCACCATCGATGAATGGAGTGCCGTCCGTGTGCAGGTAGCGCGCAGCAACCCCGCGGTAGAAGCCTCGTCCCATTACGACGACGCATTCGACAGCCGTTGGCCGACGGACAAGGCCCTTTCAACCATGCAAAGAAACCTGGTCTGGGTTCGGGAACGCGTCGAGGACGCAGTGGCGCGCATGCTCGCAGACGCCGGAATCCACCCGTAATCCCGGCCGACGTCAGCACGCGGCCTCCGGCGGCCTGATCCCTGTGCCTCGCCTGCGACTCGCCTCCCCGTTCCCGGCGCAGAGTGCCGGCCGTGCAGCCTTCGGCTGCTCGCTCGCGCCTCGCTGACGCTCTCCCGCTCACGCGCCCGGTGCACGACGCCAAGCCCGTTGCGCCCATGTAAAGGGGATCGTGGGGTTTCGCCGCTTTTGCTTCGACGCTCGAACAGGCGTCCACCAGCCTTGACCCAGAAGCGACCCATGTGTTTGGGTGGCCCGCGTCCATATTAGATCCGACTTTCGGAACTAATCCATTAACTTGTCATAGGAGGATGCCTGTGCTTTGCAGCTCTATTTCCCGTTCGACCAAGGCGCTTGCCATCGGTACTGCGCTTGCGGCCTCGTGCCTCGCTCTACTACTCGGCGGAACGGCTACCGCTAACGCGACAGAAAACCCGTATTGCAACCCGCGAACGCTGGCCGGCGGCGGCGCCTGCTCGACAGAAAACACACGCACGTTCAACGCGCTTTTCGGCTGGGGTGACAACCACGCAGTCTGCGTTTCTGTCGTGATCGTGCCACCTGGCCCGGGAATTAGCCGTGTCTGCTCTCATAACCCAGGCGAAGGCGTCTACGACCCGCTCGCCGAAAAAGTCACGCTCTATGCCGGGATCGACAATCCCGCTGCGGGCTCGAACACTGTGCATGGCGTCTCCTTCAACTAGCACGAGGCCGGGGGTGGCGGCGACTGCCGCCACCCGCCGGATCCTCGTCACACCACGAAGAACGCTCGCCGTACTCCTCATCGCC
>DASXOX010000087.1:0-10614 GCA_036493975.1 Solirubrobacteraceae bacterium | reverse complement strand
CGAGGACCTTCCGTGGATCGTGGCACTCGCAGCGCTTGCGCTGTTCGCGCTCGAGACGGCGCGCCGGCTGAGCGCGATGGCTGACTGGCAGCAGCGACTCGGCGACTCGCACGCGACCGTGTACGTGCGGCTTGGCGAGCTGCTGTTCTGGCTGGCGTGCCACGTGGGCGGCGTGGTGAGTCACGCAGGACAACGGATGCAGCATGCACAGCGTGCGTTACTGGCGCTATGGCTGCTGGCAATGACGGCGGGGACCCCGCTCCTCACGCTCGTGCTGGCCAACAAGCCGGATTTCGTGGGACAGGGGTTCGCCGTCGGGTGCGGAGTCTTCGGGTGGACGATCCTCGTCGAGAGCTCCGCCGCCTACGACCGCGTGCAGCGAGTCTCCAGGCGGGTCGACCTACTTCCCACGCTCGTGCGCATCGTCGTCATCTCGATCCTCGACATTGCAATCTGCTGGTTGGCGCTCAGTGGTGTAATCGGCGGCGAGCCGATCGCGAGCATCTTCGCCGGTGCGTCGTTTGTGGCGGCCGCCGATCTGGTCTCTACGCTCGTCGGCGTCGCCGCGGCGGCCTTCCCGGATTACCCGCTGCTCGATCCGCCGTAGTGCTCGGACGATCCGGGCGCCACCCCACGCAGGAGGCGGCGCCCGGCAGAGGTCAGGCCGTCGCGCCCACCAGCTCGCCCTCGGCCTCGACCTCCTGCCGCTGCGCCTCGGCGGGCGGGCGCAGCAGCAGGAAGCTCGCGAGGATCCCGAGCGCGACGCACGCGGCGCCGACTAGGTAGGCGAGGTGGTAGCCGCCGGTGAGCGCGCTCGTCAGCGGATCCCCGCTCTTGGCGAGCGCCTTGGAGTGGTCGGTCGCGATCGTCCCGAGCGCCGCCAGCCCGATCGCGCCGAACAGCTGCAGCGAGACGTTCACGATCCCCGACGCCAGGCCGGCGTCGCGCGGCGGAGCCTCGCTCATGCCGATCGTCAACAGCGGCAGGAACGAGGAGCCCGCCCCAAGGCCCATGCACAGGAACGCGAAGAACAGGCCCGGGAAGTAGCTCGCGTGGACGCCCTGCACCGAGAGCAGCACGAGGCCCGCGATGATCATGACCAGCCCGAACGTCAGCGTCGGCAGCTGCCCGAAGCGCTCCATCGCGCGCGCCGTGATCCCCATCGAGAGCACTCCGATCGCGAGCGTCAGCGGCAGGAACGCGAGGCCCGTGCGGATCGCGTCGTACCCCAAGACCCGCTCCAGGTAGAGCGAGCCCAGAAAGAACGCTGAGAACATGCCCGTCACGAGCATCCCGCGCACGAGACTCGAACCCATCAGCGTGCGCAGTTTCAGGATCCGCAGCGGCATGATCGGGTTCTCCAGGCGCGCCTCCAGCGCGAAGAACGCTCCCGCGAGGGCCAGGGCGCCGGCCCCGGCGCCGAGCGTGCGCGCGGACAGCAGGCCGTAGTCGGTGGACTTCACGATCGCGAACGCCCCGAGCATCGTGGAGGCGGTGATCAGGAACGACCCGAGAATGTCGACGCCGCCCTCCAAGCCAATGCCCTCGTTCTCCTCGATCAGGATCGATCCGAACAGGAACGCGAGCGCGCCGATCGGTACGTTGACGAAGAAGATCCAGTGCCAGTCCAGCGACTGCGTAAGCGCGCCTCCGGCGAGCAGCCCAATCGAGCCGCCGCCGGCGGAGACGAACGCGAACATGCCCATCGCCTTCGCCCGCTCCTTGGCGCCGGGGAACTCGGTCACGATGATCGCAAGAATCACGCTCGAGGCCACCGCCCCGCCGACGCCCTGCAGCAAGCGCGCGCCGATCAACATCGCCTGGCTGTCCGCCGCTCCGCAGAGGATCGAGGCCGCCGTGAACATCACGAGGCCTGTCAGGAAGACCTTCTTGCGCCCGACCAGGTCCCCCATTCGGCCGGCGAGCAGCAGGAAGCCGCCGAACGTGATCAGGTAGCCGTTCATCACCCACGTCAGGTTGCCCTGGCTGAAGTGCAGGTCGTGCTGGATCGAGGGCAGTGCGACATTCACGATCGTCGCATCGAGAACCATCATCAGCTGGCCCACGCACAGGACCGCGAGCGCGATCCAGCGGCGGCGCTCAGCGGCAGATGATTGCGAAGTGGTGATCGTCGTGCTCATATCGACTCCTTCCATTGCAGAGAGCACCACCATAACACAGATCATCACTATTGCAAGTACGATCTAAATGTTATGATCATGTGTACAACGTGGTACAATCACGGGGCAGTAGGACTCAGGAGGAGAAGCAAAAGATGCCCACGAAGACACCGCAACGAGGGATCCCCCAGCGTGACGAGGTCCGCGCGTGCGCGCCGGGCTCGATGGTGCTGTTGACGCGCCTGGCCAAGCAGGTCTACCGCCGCAGCAGCGAGGAGCTACTGGGGATGCACCTGCGCCACCTGATGACGCTCAGTTACTTGCGCGATCACAACCCCGCGCCTCAACAGGAGCTCGCGGAGGCGTTCTGCATGGACGCCAACAACGTCGTGCTGCTGCTCAACGAGCTCGAGGACATGCGCTACGTCGCGCGGACCCGAGATCCCAGCGATCGCCGGCGCCACCTCGTGGAGCTCACTGCCGCCGGCGTGCGCGCGCTCGCGAGCGCCGAGCACGCGCAGGAACAGATCGAGGACGAGGTGCTGCGAGGCCTCGACGACGAGGAGCGCGCGACGCTGTGGAAACTGCTCACGCGGGCGCTCCAGGGGGCTGAAGCAGTTGAGCCCGCTGTCGCCGCGCAGTAGCGGCGCCGCGCAGGAGGAGCCCGGCTCAGCCGCCGCGCGCGATCCGCCCAAACGCCTCCTGCGCGTCGGCACTGGACTCAGCCGCGCGGATCAGCACGGACAGCGTGGTGCCGAGCAACTCGTTCGCGACGGTCTCGGGCGCGAGCAGCTTGAGCATCGAAAGGCCGACGCCGAGCCCGAGCATGATGTTGGCGAACTGCTCGGAGACGGCGGCGGGGGCGTCGAAGCCGGCATCGGCGGAGCTGTCGGCGCAGAAGCGGGCGAACGTGGCGTGCAACGCGGACAGGCCGCCGGCGAGGCGCTGGCGCAGGCGCTCGTCGCGCTGGGCCTCGACCCACAGCTCGACGAACAGCAGGAAGCGCTCGGGACTCTCCTGGACGCGCTCCATCCAGTGCTCACTGCCGGCGAGCGGGCGCTCCCAGGTGGCGCGGTCGCGATCGAACAGGCCCATCTGCTCGGCGACCTGCCCGGCGAGGTGCTCCTCGACGAGCGCGACGAGCAGGTTCTCCTTGCTGCCGAAGTGCCCGTAGACGGCGCCCTTGGTGAAGCCGGCCTCGGCGGCGACCTCTTCGAGCGTGGCCCCGGCGAAGCCCCGCCGCGCGTACACGCGCGCGGCGGCCTCCAGCAGCGCCTCGCGCGTGCGCGCGCGGCGGGCACTACGATCGAATTCACCCCGCGGCATCGCCTTGCAATATACCGGCGAGTAGATATACTCGTGCGTATCGACAGTCTAGCGTGAGGAGCAGTCCCATGAAGACCCAGCTTCCCCCCGGCCCACGGACGCCGCGCGCGCTGCAGACGCTCGGCACGTGGAGCCGCCCGACCGCGGCCTTGGAGCGCAACCGCGCGCGCTACGGCACGCGCTTCACGGCCCACTTCCTGGGCGCACCGAAGTTCGTGGTGCTGTCGGACCCGGAGGAGCTCAAGCAGGTCCTGACGGCCCCGCCGGACGTGCTGCACCCAGGCGAGGGCGCGCGCATCCTCGAACCGCTGCTGGGCTCGAACTCGGTGATCCTGCTGGACGAGGCGCCGCACCTGGAGCAGCGCAGGCTGATGCTGCCGGCGTTCCACGGCGAGCGGATGCGCGCACTGGACGGATTGATGCGGGAGTTGACCGAGCGCGAGGTGGAGAGCTGGCCGGTGGGCGAGCCGGTTGAGCTGCATTCGCGGCTGCAGCGTCTGACGCTGGAGATCGTGCTGCGTGCGGTGTTCGGCCTGGAGCGCGGCGCGCGGCTGGACTCGCTGCGCGACCTGCTGACACAGGTGCTGGAGTTCACCGAGAGCCCGCTGTCGCTGATCGGGCCGCTGCCGCCGTGGCTGGAGCGCCTGGTCGGTGAGCGCGGCCCGTTCGGGCGCCTGCAGACGCTCCAGACGCAGGTCAACGAGCTGATGTACGAGCTGATCGAGGAGCGCCGGCGCGAGGATGCGGATGCGGCCGACGACGAGCGGTCCGATGTGCTCTCGATGCTGCTCGCGGCGCGCCACGAGGACGACTCGCCGATGAGCCCGCAGGAGCTGCGCGACGAGCTGATGACGGCGCTGGTGGCGGGCCACGAGACGACGGCTTCGCAGCTGGCGTGGGCGTTTGCGGAGCTCGCGCGCGCGCCACGCGCGCAGGAGCTGCTGGCGCAGGAGCTGGACGCGGGCGAGGACGACGCTTATCTGGTGGCGACGATCAACGAGTCGATGCGCCGCCGCCCGGTGCTCCCCAACGCGGAGCCGCGACTGGTCAAGCAGGAGATCGAGATCGGCGGCGTGCGCTACCCGCCGGGGGTGGTGCTGATCGTGAGCGCGTACCTCGTGCACCACGACCCGGCGATCTACCCGGACCCCTACGAGTTCCGTCCCGAGCGCTTCCTGGAGAGCGCGGGCGGGAAGGCGCCGGGCACTTATACGTGGCTGCCATTCGGCGGCGGCCGGCGGCGCTGCCTGGGTGCGAGCTTCGCGATGCAGGAGATGAAGGTCGTGCTCACAGCGGTGCTCTCGCGCTTCCAACTGCAGCCGATCGGCGAGCCCGAACGAACGCGGCGGCGCTCGATCACGATCAGCCCGTCGGGCGGCGCGCGCGTCGTGCTGACTGGGCGCACCGGCACATTCGAACACGACGGCGACGCGACCGATCGGTCGGCGCCGGCAACAGTCCCAGCCTAGCCGAGGGAGGCCCAGAGGTACTGCAGCGCGTACGCGCGCCACGGCCGCCAGCGCTCGGCGTATTGCGCGGCCTCGCTCGGCGTGGGGCGCCGCGTGTGCGCGGCCTCACGTGTGCGCGCGCCCGCGTGCCCGCGCACACGCACACGCGCGGCGGGGCCGGCCGATGACACCCCGAGGCCCTGCAGCGCGCGCAGCACGCCGATGTCGCTGGGCAGGAACGCGTCGGGGTCGCAGAGCCCGCGCATCGCGATGTAGCGCTCGGTCCAGGGCCCGATGCCGGGGAGCTCCAGCAGCCGCGCGCGGACCTCGTCGCGGTCGCTGCCGGGGTCGATCGCGATGTCCCCGTCGGCAAGCGCGCGGGCGAGCGCTTGTAGCGAAGCACGGCGGCCTGCGGGCCCGACCGCGCGGGCGGCGGCGAGCTCCGCGGGGTCGGCTTCGGCGATCGCGGCGGGCGCGGGGAACAGGTGCGTGAGGCCGCCGTCGGGCGCGAGCAGCGGCTCGCCGAACGCCTGCACGAGCCGCCCGGCGGCGGTGCGAGCGGCGGCAACCGAGACCTGCTGCCCGAGGACGGCGCGCACAGCCAGCTCCGCTCCGTCGGCCGCACCGGGAACGCGCAGGCCCGGCGCTGCGTTCACGAGCGGCCCGAGCAGCGGATCGCGCGCCAGCAGTTCCGCGGGAGCGGCGGGGTCGGCGTCGAGATCGAGCAGACGCCGGCAGCGCTGCACGGCGGCGCTGAGGTCGCGCAGATCGGCGAGCTGCAGGGCGCAGCGCACGTGGGGCTGCTCGCGCCCGCGCACGGCGGGCACGCTGAGCTCAACGACGCCGTGACCCCGGGGCAGCCGCAGCGTGCGACGGTAGACCTCGTCGCGGACCTCCTCGACACCCGCGACGGCGCGGGCGGCAAGGAAACCCAGCAGCCACTCCCAGTCCAGCGGCTCGCGGTAGGAGAGGCGCACGGTGATCGTGCCGGACCCGTTTTCGGAGGCGCCGTTTGGGGTGGGGATGCTCCGCCCTTCGGGCTCCGCTGGGGAGGTTCGCGCGGCCCCGTTCCGCGCGTACCCCGGGGGCCGTTGGCGCAGCTCGGTCGGCGTTCGCCCGTAAGCGGCGCGGATCGTGTCGTTGAACTGGCGGACGCTGGAGAAGCCGGCGGCGTAGGCGACGTCGATCAGGCGCAGCTCGCTGGTCTGGATCAGCATGCGCGCGGTCTGCGAACGCTGAGCGCGCGCGAGCGCAAGCGGGCCGGCGCCGAGCTCGGCCGTGAGCTGCCGGGTCAGGTGGCGCTCGCTGTAGGCGAGGCGCTGCGCGAGCCCAGCGACGCCCTCGCGATCAACGACGCCATCGGAGATCAACCCCATCGCGCGCGCGGCGAGGTCGCCGCGCGCGTTCCACTCCGGCGAGCCCGGCGCTGCGTGCGGGTGGCAGCGTAGACACGCGCGAAAACCCGCACCCTGCGCGGCGGCGGCGGTCGGGTAGAAGCGCACGTTGCGCCGCTTGGGCACGATCGCGGGGCAGCTCGGGCGGCAGTAGATCCCGGTCGAGGTGACCGCCACGAAGAAGCAGCCGTCGAAGCGCCGGTCGCGACTGCCGAGCACGCGGTAGCGCGCCTCGAACTCAGGAGCGTCGGGAGCGATCGCTGCGTCTGTTGCCATGACGCCAGTATGCCCGCTGTGATCAGCGGATTTCGGACATCGACATCTGCTCCGCTGTCCGCGTCCGATTTCCGCCAGCCTTCCCCGTGCGACGATGGCACAGTACTGGCATGATCTCTTCCAGCATGACCCCAACCCGCCACACCGAGCTCGCCGGCGGCGCCACTCGGTACACAGAGCTCGCGAGCCCGGTCGGCGAGCTGCTCCTCACCGCAGACGCCGAGGGGCGCCTGACGCGGCTTCAGTTCCACGACGGTCCCCACACGCGCGCCACACGCGAGGGCTGGACCCGCGAGGAGGGCGCGTTCGCCGACTTCGCCGACCAGCTCGACGCGTACTTCGCGGGCGAGCTGCGCGACTTCGATCTCGAGCTAGCGCCCGCGGGGACCTCGTTCCAACAGCAGGTGTGGAGCGCACTACGCGCGATCCCCTATGGCGAAACTGCCTCCTACGGGGAGATCGCGCACGCCGTCGGCCAGCCCGGCGCGGCGCGCGCTGTGGGCGGCGCCAACAACCGCAACCCGATCGCGATCATCATCCCCTGCCACCGCGTGATCGGCGCCGGCGGGAGCCTCACCGGCTACGGCGGCGGACTGGGTCGCAAGCGCACGCTGCTCGCGCTGGAGGCCGGCACGCCCGCGCTGCTCTGAGCGCCGCGGCAGCCGCCGGGACAGCGGGCCGCATATATTGCGCCGCGTGCTCGACCACCTGATCTCGATCGACCAGGTCGACAAAGACCTCGCGAACGAGATCTTCATGACGGCCGATGAGATGGCGGCGATGCTGCGCACCCGCTCCCACGTCCGTCAGCTCTCCGAGCGCGTCATCGCGCTGCTGTTCTTCGAGCCGAGCTCGCGCACGATCCTCAGCTTCCACGCCGCCGCCGCGCGCCTCGGGGCCGCCGTGATCGAGCACCGCGGGATCGAGTTCTCTTCGCTGTCGAAGGGCGAGTCGATCGAGGACACGATCCGCGTCGTCGGCGCCTACGCCGACCTGATCGTGCTGCGCCACGAGGAGGCCGGGGTCGCGGCGCGCGGCGCCGCGGTCTCGCCGGTGCCGCTGATCAACGGCGGGGATGGCCACAACGAGCACCCCACGCAAGCCTTGATCGATCTCTACACGATACGCGACGAGCTCGGCCGCTTGGACTCGCTGCGCGTCGGGATGGGCTTCGATCCGCGCCATTCCCGCTCGATCCATTCGCTCTGCCGCGCGCTCTCGCACTACCAGTTCAACGACGTCCTGCTGGTCGGCCCCCGCGAGCTGTGGCTCGCCGAGGAGCAGCTGCAGGAGCTACGCGCGCGCGGCCTGGAGATCGACCAGAGCACCGACATGTCGCGCCTGCTCGACCGCGAGGTCGTCTACGTCAACCGCTTCCAGGCCGAGCGCATCGCCGACGCCGACGCCGCCGAGACCTACCGCGAGCGCTACTGCCTGACCGCCGCCGACGTCGCGGACTCGCGCATCGCGCTGCTGCTCGACCCGCTGCCGCGCGTCCACGAGATCGCGACCGATGTCGACGAGCTGCCGCAGGCCGCCTACTTCCGCCAGGCCGCCAACGGCATCCCGATCCGCATGGCGCTGCTGTCGCTGCTCGCCTAGGCTCGCTCAGGCGCTACCCCGCGCGTGGCGGCCCCGCCTCGCGCTGCGCGTAAACGATGCGCGGCGCCTGGACGCCCGTCACCCACGCCGCCAGCGCCATGTCGTTTTGTGGATCGAACGCCGCTGCCGGGGTACCGTTGGGACCCGGCGCACTCACCGCTTCGGGCGCTGCGAAGCGCGCTTCGCCGTGTCCGCCGTAGTGGCCCCACGCCGCTGCGATCGTACGGCGGTTCGGGTCCAGCGCCCCATTCCGCGCACGCGGCGCCGCGGTCCACAGCGCGATCGCCTCCGCGTCTGGGCCCGGCACGAGGTCCGCGAGCAACGCCTGCACCGGCCGCGAGCCGCTTGCCGTCGACAGCGTGCTACTCGGCTGGCCCGAGATGACAACCGGCGCCCACACCCCGCGGCGCAACGACACCGGCGAGGCGCGCACCACGTAGCGTCCCGCATGCACGCCTGTCCACGCCATCATCACCGCCTCGCTGGAGAGCCGCGCCAGTCGCAGCGAGCCAAGAGGCGGGACGAGCCCACGGAGGTCCACGAAGCGCTCCACGGTGCGCGGGGCAGCGAAGCGCAGAGCGGGGTCCGAGATGCTGACCGCGATGCTCGTACTCTGCGCGGCGCTCGCCACGGCACGCTGTTCGCGCCACGCGACGATCGCGCGGCCGTCGTCGCTGTACAGCGCACGCAGTTCGGGGACGCCGGCGACGGCGCTCAAGCGGCGCACGGGTTCGGCGCGACCCGCCTGCGTGACCTCGCGTGCGTAGATCGCCCCGCGCGAGGCCCACACGAGCAGGACGTCGCTGCGGAAGTCAATCGCAACCGCGACGGCCCACGGCCGGGCGTTGCCCACGGGCAGCACGAGCGGCGTCCGCGGCGCGCTGCTGTAGTGGCGCTGGACGCGCAGGTCGAGCGCCCACCCCGCGCCATGCGCGCCGCTTGCTACAGGCCGCGGTGCGCTATGCGGTGTGTCCTTCGCGGACCCCGCCGCGCGTGTACGCGCGCGTACACGCGCGCGCGGCGGGGTCGTTTTCCTCGACACCGTCGCCCTCCTCGACACCATCTCCGCCGACACCACCGCGACATCGCCGAGATAGCCGCTCGCCGCCGCGACCGGCGTCGACGGACCGCCCAGCGCCTCCGCATCCACGAAGGCCCCCACAGTCTTCCCCTCGGCCAGCGCCGCGGCGTTCCCGCGAGCGCCCAACGCGAGGACCTGCCCGTCGGCCGTCCCCACCGCCGCCGCCACCTCCGCGAGACCGCCGCCGCGAGCGCCCAGCGCACGACCCGCCTGCGGTAGGCCCTGCGCATCCAGCGGCGCCCCAAACGCCAACGGCGCTCCGCCCGCGCAGCTCTGCGCAGCGGTCCATAACAGCGCCCCCGGGCCACTACGCGCGCGCGGTTCTGAGCTCGGGTACACGATCACGGGCGCCGCGATCACCGGCGCCGCCGCAGACAGCTGAGAGGCCTGGGGCGCCGGCGCACAGCTGCTCAGCAAGACCGGCTCCGACCACATGGGGAGCGCGCCCGGCGCCCCGCACGAGAGGCAGATCAACGCACACAAGCAGCCAATCGCCCACCGCATCGCCTCATCGTATTCACGGCGCCTGCGCCTCCGCGCGCGCGCGGCGGTACTCCTCGACGACGATCTCCGTGAGCTCCTCCACCGACGTTTCAGCCGTCGGCTTGTCGAGCGCGATCACTCCGTCCTGGATCATCGACACACGGTCGCACGCCTCCAGGACATGGACGTAGTTGTGGAGGATCATGACGATCGACACCCGTCCCTCCGCCTTCAGGCGCGCGACGAGGTCGAGGATCATCGCGCCCTCCTTCGCCCCCATCGCCGCGAGCGGCTCGTCGAGCAGCAGGATGTCGGCGTCGGAGTTCACCGTCCGCGCGACTGCGATCGCCTGGCGCTGGCCGCCGGAGAGACGCGCGACGGCGACGTCGATGCGCGGGATGTTGATGCCGATCTCATCGAGCGCCTCCCGCGCGTGTCGCTTCATCTCGCGGTTCGCGAGGAACGGCAGCGGCCGGTGGACTTTCTCGCGGCGCAAGAAAAGGTTGTGGTAGACCGAAAGTTCGTCGATCAGCGCGAGGTCCTGGTAGACGGTGTCGATCCCCAGCAAGCGTGCGTGGTCGACGCTTTTGGGCCGGTAGGGCTGGCCGTGGAGGAACATCTCGCCGGAGTCCTGCTTCTGAAAGCCGCAGACGATCTTGATCAGCGTCGACTTGCCCGCGCCGTTGTCCCCGAGCAGGCCGAGGACCTCGCCTTTGCGCAGGTGCAGGTTGACGTCGCGCAGCGCCGTTACGGGGCCGAAGCGCTTGGCGATGTGTTCGACGCGCAGCACGTCGTCGTCGGCGCTTGCCGGCCCAACCGCTGCGAGCTCCGGGGTCGCGGCGTCAGCCACGGTAGCCCCTGCGCGAGCGCTGTACGAAGACGTT
>DASXOX010000086.1:0-26762 GCA_036493975.1 Solirubrobacteraceae bacterium | reverse complement strand
GCCGAATTGCACCGGTCCCCCCGCCCGCCCCGCCGGCGAGCTCGCGGGCGGCGTGCTTGCCGGCGGGGCGGGCGGGGGGACCGGTGCAATTCGGCCACCCCGCCGCGCGCGCGTGCGCGCGCGGCGGGGTCCGCAAACCGTTGCCCGCCTCGCGCCCGCCGGCGCGAGCGTGCTCGGGCGCGGCGCGATCGGCATCTACCTGTCCGTGCTCGTCCTGCTTCCGATCGCCGCGCTGCTCGCGAAGGCGAGCACCGGCGGGACCGCGGCGTTCTGGCGCGAGATCTCCTCGCCGCAGGCCGTCGCGGCGATCAAGCTCACGCTGATCGCCTCCGCGATCGTCGTCGCGATCAACGCGCTCTTCGGCACGCTGATCGCCTGGGTCCTCGTGCGCGACGAGTTCCCCGGCAAGCGCATCGTCAACGCCATGATCGATCTCCCGTTCGCGCTGCCCACGATCGTCGCCGGCGTCGTGCTGCTCGCGCTCTACGGCAAGGGCGGACCGCTGGGCATCGACATCACGTTCACCCGCGCCGCCGTAGCGATGGCGCTGCTGTTCGTCACGCTGCCGTTTGTCGTGCGCTCCGTGCAGCCCGTCCTGCACGAGCTCGACCGCTCGATGGAGGAAGCCGCCTCGTCGCTCGGCGCGAGCCAGTTCACGGTCTTCCGCCGGATCGTCCTGCCCAACCTGATGCCCGCCGTCGTCTCCGGGATCGCGCTCAGCTTCGCACGCGCCGTCGGCGAGTTCGGGTCGATCGTGCTGATCTCCGGCAACCTGCCCTTCAAGACCGAAGTCGGATCGGTCTACATCTTCAGCCAGATCCAGGACGAAAACCTGCCCGGCGCCGCCGCCGTGTCGGTGCTGCTGCTGCTCCTCGCGCTCGTCGTCCTGGGAGCGCTCACGCTCATCTCGCGCCGGTGGTCGCGCCATGTCCGCTAGGGCCCGCCGCCTTGTCCCGCGCTTCGTCGCGCTCGGCTATCTCGCCGTGCTGCTGCTGGCGCCCGTCGCGATGATCTTCTACCGCACCTTCGAACACGGCCTCGGCGCCGTCTGGAGCGCGGTCACCGCGCCCAACGCCCAGAGCGCCTTCTGGCTGTCGATCGAGCTCGTCGCGATCGCGGTGCCCCTCAACACCGTCTTTGGGATCGGGATCGCGCTGGCGCTCGAGCGCGGCCGCTTCCGCGGACGCGGGCTGCTGGGACTGCTGATCGACCTGCCGTTCGCGATCTCGCCGATCGTCGTCGGTCTCTCGCTCGTGCTCGTCTACGGGCACACCGGGTGGTTCGGCAACTGGCTCTCCGCCCACGGCATCGAGGTCATCTTCTCCGTCCCCGGCATGGTCCTCGCGACCGCGTTCGTCTCGCTGCCGTTCGTCGCGCGCGAGACGATCCCCGTGCTGCGCGAGCTCGGCACCGACGCCGAGCAGGCTGCCGCGACGCTCGGCGCGAGCTCCTGGCAGACGTTCCGCCGCATCACGCTGCCCGCGATCCGGTGGGGCGTGGTGTACGGAGTCGTCCTCACCACCGCGCGCGCCTTGGGAGAGTTCGGCGCCGTCAGCGTCGTCTCGGGCCGCATCGAGGGCAAGACCCTCTCGCTGCCGCTCTACGTCCAGGATCGTTTCGAGAACTTCGACGTCACCGGCGCCTACGCTGCCGCTGTCGTACTTGCGCTGCTCGCGTTCGCGACGCTCCTGGCGATGAACCTCTTGACGCGCCGCTCTCGCGACGCCGACGTTCCCGACAAGCCGACCCATCCCCGTGGCCGAAGGCCACCATTCCCCTCAAAAAGACGCGTAAGCGCAAACCCCGCGGAGGTGAGCACCTGATGGCAATCGAGGTCCACGACGTCACCAAGCGATTCGACGACTTCCTGGCGCTGGACGACGTCTGCGTGCGCGTCGGCGACGGCGCGCTCACCGCGCTGCTCGGCCCCAGCGGCAGCGGAAAGTCGACGCTGCTGCGCATCATCGCCGGCCTCGAGACCCCCGACGCCGGCCACGTCCTGATCGGAGAGCGCGACGTCACCGACACCCCCGCGCGTGCGCGCGGCGTCGGCTTCGTGTTCCAGCACTACGCGCCCTTCAAGCACATGACCGTGTTCGACAACGTCGCCTTCGGGCTCACCGTGCGCAAACACCCCAAGGCCGAGGTCCGCGAGCGCGTTCACGAGCTGCTCGGCCTCGTCCGCCTCGACGGCCTCGCCGCGCGCTACCCCGCGCAGCTCTCCGGCGGCCAGCGCCAGCGGATGGCGCTCGCGCGCGCCCTCGCCCCGAAGCCCGACGTCCTGCTGCTCGACGAGCCCTTCGGCGCCCTCGACGCCCAGGTCCGCGCCGAGCTGCGCGAATGGCTGCGCCGGCTGCACGAGGAGATCCACGTCACCACGATCTTCGTCACACACGATCAGGAGGAGGCGATGGACG
Organism: Solirubrobacteraceae bacterium; assembly: GCA_036493975.1. Classification (GTDB taxonomy): domain Bacteria; phylum Actinomycetota; class Thermoleophilia; order Solirubrobacterales; family Solirubrobacteraceae; genus Palsa-744. The sequence goes on along the minus strand of DASXOX010000086.1, from coordinate 24,345 downwards.
TCGCCCAGCAGATCGTCGTCATGAACGCCGGGCGCATCGAGCAGGCCGGCACTCCCCGCGAGCTCTACGAGAGCCCCCGCAACGAGTTCGTCATGTCCTTCGTCGGACCCGTCAACCAGCTCGGCGACGCCCTCCTGCGGCCCCACGACATCCAGATCCTGCACGACGAGCACACCGACTCAGACACGCTCGAGGCCCTCGTCCGCCGCGTCGTCCACCTCGGCTTCGAGGTCCGCGTCGAGCTCACCCTCCCCGATGGCCGCGATATCTGGGCCCAGGTCACTCGCGAGCGCGCCCAGGAGCTCGAGCTCGACGAGGGCCAGATCCTCACCGTCCGCCTGCCCGCGCCGCGCACGTTCGCCGCGTAGTCGCGGCGCGCAGCCGCCTCGCGCGCCACCGGCGCCAGACCTCGCGCCGCGGCCCTAGCGGGTCTGCCAGGCGTCCTCGGCCTTGGTCAGCGCGATCACATCTTTCGGTAGTTTGCCCGACGCGATGTCCGCGATCGTGACCCGCTCGAGCACCTTGCGCAGGTTCGCGCGCAGCGCCACCCAAACCTGCTGCAGCGACTCCGCCGAGCCCGCGTACGCGACCTCCTCGGGGCGCTGGCCGCGTACACCCACGAGCGGCCCCTCGACCGCGCGGATCACGTCGGCCAGCGTGACCTCCTTGGCCGGGTGCGCCAGCCAGTAGCCGCCCTCCGGCCCGCGCTGGCTGCGCACGATCCCCGCGCTGCGCAGCTGCGTGAGGATGTTCTCAAGGAACGACAGCGGGATCCCCTGCGCCTTCGCGACCTCGTCGACCTTGCGCGGCGCGTCGGCGCTACTGGACGCGAGCTCCACCACGGCCCGCACCGCGTAGTCGGCCTTTGCTGTTACCCGCATCGCACGGGATTCTCCACCAAAACGCCGCGCGAGGCTTCACGGCCGGATCCAGGCTGGAGCACGCGCGGGCGCGGCGTGCGGTGTTGGATCAATTTTGGCGGTCCCGCCGCGCGCGTGCGCCCGCGCGAGGGCTCCGCGCGAGGGCTCGGTGCGGGATCGACTTTTGCGGCCCCGCCGCGCGCGTGTGCGTGCGCGGCGGGCTGCTTGTCGACGATTGCTTCCCAGGCACCCGTTAGCATCCGGCGTGAGCGTCGGTTGTGGGTTTCAGCGCCCGTTGTAGTGAACTAGTCGCGGGAGAGGATGAGGTGAGCTGTGCACGTCGATCCGTACATAGTCCTGGGCGCCGCCGTCGTCGGCTTCCTCGTAGGTATGACCGGCGCCGGCGGCGGGGCGCTGATGACACCTATGCTGATCCTGCTGTTCGGCGTCACGCCGTCCACCGCGATCTCCAGCGACCTCGTCGCCGCGGTCGTGATGCGCCCGATCGGCGCCACCGTGCACCTGCGTCGCGGCACGGTCAACCTACGCCTCGTCGGCTGGATGGTGCTCGGCTCCGTGCCGATGGCGTTCGTCGGCGCCTACCTGCTGCACATCCTGGGCAACACTAAGGAAGCTCAGCAGAAAATCGAGATCGCGCTCGGTACCGCGCTGCTCGTCGGCGCCGGCGCGATGGTCCTGCGCTACATCCTCGACCGCCGCTCCGGCGGCACGCGCACCGCCGACATCGACGCGATCCGCCCGCGGCCCCTGCGCACCGTCGCGATCGGCATGGTCGGCGGGGTCATCGTCGGCATGACCTCCGTCGGCTCCGGTTCGCTGATGATCATCCTGCTGCTGTTCCTCTACCCCACGCTGAGCGCCAACCGGCTCGTCGGCACCGACCTCACCCAGGCCGTGCCGCTGACCGCCGCCGCCGCGCTCGGGGCGCTCGCGTTCGGCCACGTCGAGTTCGGCGTCACCGCGTCCGTGATCATCGGCAGCGTCCCCGCCGTGTTCGTCGGTTCGCTGCTCTCCTCCAGCATCCCCGATCGCTACGTCCGCCCCGCCATCACGTTCGTCATCTTCGCCTCCGGCCTGAAGTACGTCGGTCTCGACACCACCGCGCTCGGGTGGGTGCTGTGCGCCGTCCTGCTCGCCGCCGCCTCGCTCTGGCTTACCTATGCGCGGCCCTGGCGAGCGGCCACCGCCGCAGCGGCCCCCTCCCACCCCCCGCAACCCGGCGCCAACGGCGTGCCGGCGCATCTCGAGCTCGACACCGTCCCGCTCGAGGCCGAATAGGAACGCTGCGCGGGTTCCGCCGCGCGAGTTCGGCTGCGCGGGTTCCGACGCGCGTGTTTAGCCGCGCCTCTCTAGCCGCGCGCGTCTCGCCACATCGCCCACATCTTCGGGCCGCGTGGCAATTGGAGCTCGTCGGTCACGCGGAACCCGTGACGCGCGTAGAACGCGATGTTGCGCTCCTTGGAGGACTCCAGATAGGCGTCCACACCGTCGGCGTCACACGCCTGCAGCACCGGTGCGAGCACCGCCGAACCATGACCCTGCCCCTGCGCCGCCGGGTCGGTCCCGAGCACCGCCAGATACCAGTGCGGCGGCGCGTGAGGATGGCGGCGCTCGATCCCGATCAAGCCCGACACGATCGTCGGAGCGCGCATCATTAGTCGTGGGTGCAGCAGCACGCGTGCCAGCGTCGCGTCCTGGCGCGGCGTCGTCTTCCAGCACTTCGGTGGCGCCCACAAAGCGGCACTCGTCAGATCAGGCGTCGTCCACACCTCGCTGTGCTCCATCAGGTGGCGCAGCCGCGCCAGCTGGAAGCGCTCGAGCATCTTCGGCCGCAGACGCTCCGGCGGGCACGACCACTTCGCCACCGGATCGTCGAGGAACGCGCGCGCCAGCATCCGCGCGAGCGCCGGCACATCCGCTTGCGTCGCCCGACGCGCTTCTGTCGAGACCTCCACGCCGCCAGCATGACACGGCCGCGCGCTCACGCCGACACCTGCCCCACCGCGAGCTCATCCTCGTGGCATCCCGCCGCGTCGGGGCTCGCGCCGACGAGCTGGCCTCCTGGGCACTCCTCCGCGCTGACCTCCCGCCGCGGATTGCGGATGCCCGCGATCCCCACGACGCCGCCCAGGATCACAAGCCCCCCGGCGATCCCAATACCGATCCTGAAGCTCTCAAGCGACGCGTCGTTGGACGCGTCTCCCACCACCGCCGCCTGCCGCGGCGGCAGGCCGGCGAGACTCGGGTGGCCGAGCGTCAGCCGTTCGGCCTGCGCCACCGCCGCGCGCGCCGGCGGGCCCAGGCGAGCTCCGTCGAGATGGCTGTGCAGCGCGGATGTGAACTGCGCCGCCACGACCGCCCCGAGCGCCGCGATCCCCAGCAGCCCCGCGACGCGCGCAATCGCGTTGTTGACGCCTGACGCGATGCCCGCCTGCCCCTCCTCCACGCCCGCCAGCACCGCCGCCGTCAGTGGCGCCACCGTCATCGAGAGGCCCACCGAGAACACCAGCAACGCCGGCAGCACCTGGGTCAAGTAGTCCACGTCGACTTCGACGCGCAGCAGCAACAGCAGCCCCGCGCCCGCCACGATCGGCCCGAGGCCCATGAACAGCCGCGGCCCGTGCCGGTCCGCCAGCCCCCCGAAACGGCGCGAGAGCACGAACATCACGATCGTCGTCGGCAGCGTCGCCAGGCCGCTCTTCAGCGGCGAGTAACCCGCGACCTGCTGCAGGAACAGCACGAGGAAGAAGAACAGCACCGACAGGCCCCCGTACACCACCAGTGTCTCTATGTTCCCCGCCGCGAAGTTGCGCCGCCTGAACAGACCCAGCGGCAGCATCGGGTCGCGCGTCCGCGCCTCGTGGAGCAAAAACGCTGCCCCCATCAACATCCCGGCGAGCAGCGGGACGAGCACCCCCGGACTCGACCAGCCCAGGCGCGGCTGCTCGATCAGCGCGTAGACCGGGCCGCCGAGACCCAGTGCGCACAGCAGCGCGCCAACGATGTCCACACGGCGCCCTCCGCCCACCGGCGCCGCGCGCGGGATCGTCGTGAGGATCAACGCCACGCAGATCGCGACCAGCGGCAGGTTGATCAGGAATACCCACCGCCACGACGCCACTCCCAGCAACAGACCGCCACACAGCGGGCCCACCACCGCCGCGATCGCCCCGAACGCCGTCCACGTCCCGATCGCCGGGCCGCGCTCGTCCTCGGGGAACGTCGCCACGATCACCGCCAGCGAGCTCGGGGTTAGCAGCGCCCCCGCCACACCCTGAAGCGCGCGGCACGCGATCAGCACGCCGATGCTCGGCGCCAGCGCACACAGCAGCGACGCCGCACCGAAGCCCCCCACACCGAGCGCGAAGATCCGCCGCTCGCCATAGAGATCCCCCAGCGAGCCCCCCACCAGGATCAGCGAGCCGAGCGTCAGCAGGTACGCGTTGCTCACCCACTGCTGGCCCGCCAGGCCGCCGCCGAGCGAGCGCTGGATGCTGGGCAGCGCGACGTTCACCACCGTGCCATCCAGCAGCGCGATCCCCGATCCCAGAATGCACGCGATCAGCGTCAGGCGCTTGACCGCGCGGTCACCGCCGGGCGCCGCGTATGACGGCAATCGATGCGACCGGTCTGTCGAGGCCCGACTCATGCCTCAGCCCAGCCTACCGCCGACCCGGAGATCCGTAGGTTGCCGCACTTCGATCCGTGCAACGGCACATCACGCATAGCGTTCCACCCCGACGCCGCAGCCACGCATCAGGGATAACTTCGATGCATGGCCCTTCACCACCAGCTCCACTACAGCGGCCGCGCACCCGTACCACCGAGCGCCGCCGTCGAGCATCCGGAGACAGTATCGACGCCCTCGCCCGGCGCCTACCTCACCGACGAGACCGCCCTGTTCCGCGTAGCCGACATCCACACTCACGGACGCGAGATGCTTCTGGAGCTCGAGGACTGCGTCACACTCGAGCTCATCCTGTACCCGGCCCGCAAGCTCGGCGGCGGGTGCAAGCTGCGCGTGGTCACACCCGCTTCGACCCGAGCCTCGCGCTCGCCACCGGGGGCCTCCGCCCGCGGGGCCGACGCCCGCGAGCGGACGCATCTGACCGGCTAGAGGTGAATTTCGCGACTTCCGTGCGCGTCTTGATAACGCTGTCGAGCAGTTCCGCCGTCGAGTTCATCTTCTTCTCATTTTCGGACGTCAAGAAATTGACGTTGCACGTTTTCCCTTCTTTGGTTTCGAGCCGCACGCGGTGTCCCAGTCCATATAGGCCGAGCTCGCTGCCGGCAAACCCATGCCCACAACGGAGGCGCCAAACCCACATGCTCTCGGGTTGCATCCCGCGCCCCGAGAGCCACCCAACACAAGGAGACCCAGCGATGCTCAAACGAAAGCTCCTGTCAACGACGATCGCCACCGCACTGGGATGCGTGGCGCTCGCGCCGGGGATCGCCTCGGCATTCGACCACCCGTTCATCGGGCAGTTCCACGCCGTCGCCCCGATCGGCTCGACGATCCCGGCGAATGGCGACGTCAATCCCTACGGAATCGTGTCCGTGCCCCGTAGCGAGGGTACGCTCGTACGCGGCGACACCCTAATCAGCAACTTCAACGACGCCGAAAACCTGCAGGGGACGGGCACGACGATCGTGCAGCTCGCACCCTCCGGCGCACTTTCGCTGTTCGCGCAGATCAAGAGCGCCGAACTGCCCGGCCCGTGCCCCGGTGGCGTGGGACTCACGACCGCGCTCGCGATCCTGCCGCACGGGTTCGTCGTCGTCGGCAGCCTGCCGACTTCAAACGGCGAAGCCGCGACCGCACAGCCCGGGTGCCTGATCGTGCTGAACAGCCGCGGGCAAGCCGTGCAGACGATCTCGGGTCCGCCGATCGCTGGCCCGTGGGACATGACCGAGGTCGACCAGGGTGACGGCGCGACGCTGTTCGTGACCAACGTCCTGAACGGAACCGTCGCCTCCGGCGAAACGCCCACCGACGGCGGGACCGTCGTGCGCATTCACGTACGCACCGGCGACGACGGCCACCGCGGTGGGATGTTCGACCGCAAGGGCCGCGGGCCGCGGTTCGGCCCGCTCGAAGTGATCGCGACGGGCTTCCCCGAGCGCACCGACCCGGCAGCGCTCGTGGTCGGCCCCACCGGGGTTGGCCTCGGCCAAGAAGGGACGCTGTACGTCGCCGACACCCAGGACAGCCGCATCGCCGCGATCCCCGGCGCCCTCTACCGCCAGACCCCGCAGGGCGAAGGCGGGATCACGGTTGCCACCGGGGGCTACCTGAGCAGCCCGCTGGGACTGACGATCGCGCCAAACGGCGACATCGTCACGACGAACGCCGCCAACGGCGACATCGTCGAGACCACGCCCGTCGGCGCGGAGTTCCAGCCGTTTGACACCGGCGCCGGCGAAGGCGGCCTGTTCGGGCTCACGCTCGCGCCGTACGGCCAGGGCGTGCTGTTCGTCAACGACGCCAGCAACACCCTCGAAGTCCTGCACTGAGCCACTCGACCGTGGGGGCTCGCGTCGTCGCGGGCTCCCACGGTTGGCACCCGGGATCCCTCAGCTCCCGAGCGCGTAGCGCGCGACGTCCTGCTCCAGCGTCGCCTGCGTTTCGTACTGCCCGGTATGCGTGTAGACGACGTGGCCGGCCCGGTTGATGAAGATCGTCGTCGGCGTGCCCCGCAGCGGCGCGATCCCCTCCAGGTCGGCGTCGGAGCTCTGGTAGCTGGGGTAGCTGACGGGATGTCCGGCGAGGAATGCGCGCGCGTTGCCAGAGCTGTCTTCGACGTCGGCGCCAAGGAACGCGACCCGCCGTCCGTAGGCCGCGGAGGCCGCGGAGAAGATCGGGAACTCCGCGCGGCACGGTGGGCACCAGGAGGCCCAGGCGTTCAGCACCACGGGGTATCCGCGCAGTCCGGCGAGCCTCGCCTTCAGGTCCCCGTATCCGCCCACCAGATCGCCGGCCTGCGCATGCAGCGTCCGCAGCTGACCCGTGGAGCCCGCGAGCATCGCGGCGGCCGCCGCCGCACTCGGGGGCTTCACCGACGGCAATGTGTTTGCCGGGATCGACTTGCCCATCAGCCAGTAGAGATCGTCGAGAATCTGCCCCGCACTCCACGGCAGTTGCGGCTTGGCGAGATTGCGGCGCCCTTCGGCGTTCAGCAAGCCCCGTAGCGCCGCTGAGAGGTGTCCGCCGGTGTCCGGCGTGCCTTCCTCGACTACGCGCTCCTGGCCGGCGGGGTCGAGCAGGAAGACACCATCGGTGTGCTCGACGTCGAACGCCTCCGGTCTGTGCGTCAACCAGTCCACGTCTGGCGGGTTGTCCTGTGGGACGCGCTTGTAGTAGACACCAAAGAACTTCCAGATCCGGCGGATCTCCGAGGGGGCGCCGGTGAGCATCGTGAAGTCCGCGCCCGTCAGCCGGCGGTACGCACGCAGACGCCGCGCGGTATCGCGCCACGGGTCCACCGTCACCTCGACGACCGCCACCCGCGCGGCGAGGCCGGCGTGGCGCAACGCGCTCGTGAGCTGCATCAACACGCCCGTCGTCATCGGGCAGACCTCGTGGCAGAGCGTCATCGAGGGCACCATCACCACCCACCTCCCGCGCAGCGCACTCAGCACCTTCGGCCTGCCCTGTTCGTCGATCAGGTCGAACGCCGGCACATGGCGGGGCTGCGACAGGGCGCTGCCCACGGCCAGAGGCGCCGGCACCAGCGCGGTGCTGGTGCTGCCGACACCGCCCCGCACCGTGAGCAGCGAAGCGAGTAGCAGCAGCGCCGCGCCTACCGTGGCGGCGAGCATCGCGATCCGCCGTGTTCGGCTGAGCGTCACCGCCACGCGATGCTAGCCGACGCGATCGGCCGCCGCCGCGCATCGCGTAGTCTGGGCGAGAGCCGATGAGGCGTCCCGACGGGATAGCTGGATCGTGGCGCAGACGTGCTGGCCGGATTGCCGCCGCCGTCGCGTTGCTAGTCGCGGGTCTGCTGCTCCTGCTCGTCACCGACAAGTCCGAGCCCAAGCACCGCGGCGAGGTTCCGCAGGGAGAGAGCTGCGAGGGCGCCGCGGTGTTGTGCGCGCGCCGCCTCGACGAAGTGCTCTTCCCGGGCACGCACAACTCTTATGCCGCATCCGATCAGCCCGGCTGGCGCTTCGCCAGCCAGCGCTACGGCATCTCACGCCAGCTCGACGACGGCATCCGCGCGCTGCTGATCGACATTCACTTCGGGGTGTCCGACCCCGCTACCGGCCGCGTGCGAACCGATCTGCGCGCCGAAGGCTCCGATCGCAACAAGGTCGCTCGGCAAGTCCCCCAAAGCGTCCTACGCATCGCCGATCGCGTCGCCGGCCGCGTCGGGGTAGGCACACTGCGCGGCACACCCGAGCCCTACCTGTGTCACACCCTGTGCGAGCTGGGAGCCGAGCCGCTTAGCCGGGAACTGGAGACCATCAGAGTCTTCCTGAACCAGCATCACGACCAGGTCGTGATCGTGATCGTCGAGGATTATGTGCCTCCCGCGACGATCCTGCAGGCCTTCGAGCGGGCGGGGCTCACCCGCTACGTCGCCACGTTTGACCGCAACCAGCCACTCCCAACGTTGGGGACGTTGATCGCTCACGGCCACCGTCTCGTCGTCTTTGCGGAGGAGCAGGGCGGATCGCCCGCCTGGTACATGCCGGCGTTCTCCTTCATCCAGGACACCCCGCTCGGCGCCACGCGCCCCGATCAGCTCAGCTGCAAGCGCTACCGCGGCGCAGATCGCAGCCCGCTGCTGCTGATCAATTACTGGATCCCCCCGTTCCCGCCGAGCGTCTCGCTGAACGCCACGATCGGCCGCGCGACGTTTCTCCGGGGGCGTGTTCAGCGCTGTCTAGGGGAGCGCGGGTTCAGAGGCGCGATCGTCGCGGTCGACTTCTACCAACGCACCTCGCTCGTCGCGGTCGCGCGCGAGCTCAACAGCCGAGATCGCTGAGCGTACGCGACAGCGCGGGCCAGCGCTAAGCGCCGTTCTCTCATCACGTCGGTGACGTGCGGGAATATGAGCGCATGGATACCCACGACCAGTGCGTCATTCGCAGTGCCCGCGACGAGGACATCCCGTCGGTCCTCGACATATGGACCGCGGCCGGCAGCCTGCCGACGGTCAGCGACTCCCCTACCGGACTTTCCAGACTACTGGCCGCGGACCCCGAAGCGCTGATCCTCGCTGAGCTCGACGGCGAGCTGGTCGGTTCGCTGATCGCGACGTGGGATGGCTGGCGTGGCAGCTTCTACCGACTGGCGGTCTCGCCAGGGCATCGGCGCAAGGGGATCGCAACTGCACTCGTCGGCGAGGGTGAACGTCGCCTGCGCGCACGCGGCGCCCTCAGACTCACAGCGATCGTCGCCGACGACGACCCCATGGCAATGAGGTTCTGGGAAGCCGCCTGTTACGAGCGCCAACAGCGCCGCGCGCGGTTTGTGCGCAACTTCGATGCCTAGAACCACGACTGGTACGGTGCGCGCACAAAACTACGCGGAGGGGGATTGATGACCAGTGCAACCGAGCAGCTGAGCAAAACGATCGCCGCCTACAACGACGCGTGGAATGCCCATGACGTAGCCCGCATCGGGTCGATGCACGCGCCTGACATGGTGTTCGAGAATCACACCGCGGGTGAGCGAGCCGAGGGTGAGGAGGCGCTTGCCCACATCGCCGGCATCTTCGAGTCTTGGCCCGACATCGAGTTTCAGACACGCAGGCTCTACGTGCGTGAGAACCTGGTCGTCCAGGAGTGGACCGCCAGAGCGACCCACGTCAAGCCCCTCAGCCGGGGTGAGATCGTGGCCGAGCCGTCGGGCAAGCGCATCGAATGGGTGGGCATGGACGTGATCCCCTTCGAGGGTGGCAAGGTCAAGCGCAAGGACGTCTACTCCGACTCGGTGTCGATTCTCCGCCAGGTCGGGCTGCTGTAGCGCACTTTGAAAGCCGCGTCTCCCGCACGCGACGGCTAGACCGAGCCCGAAGGCGTCATTGGACGCGCTTTGAACTCGGCGGTGGAGTTCGTATGCGGGAAGTCTTCACCCGGCACCTCGAGCCCAAGACGCTCACAGATGGGCTCCCATCCGTCTCCAGGGGACCACTCCAGCAGGCGCTCAGGCGCGATCGCTTCGCGCACGGCCTCATTGTGGCGCGCGAATGCCTCGGTCATGGCGCCTTCGTCGTCGAGGCGATCGCTGAAGCGCTCTCGCAGGAGCCTGCGCAATGTCCCTATCCACGGCGCGAGCTCGGCCGGCGGGCTGGCGATCACCGGGAAGATCGTGTCCGAGGCACTCCGGTACCAGGACCGCGGATCGCGCACTGACAGCAGCACCAGCGCGTCTGGATTCGCCGCGGAGAGCTCCGGCCAGAAGGACGCGCCGGGCCAGTCCACGAGCGCGGAATACCCGGCGAGCAGCGCCTCCCAGTCAACCGCACGGCCCTCAATCGCCTCGGTCCAGCCCCCGATCTGTGTCCTGTCCTCGCGGATCTCGAGCATGTGGTGGCATGGCGCCCCCAGCAGACGCTCCAGTGCAAGCTTCAGTGAGTTCGTGCCCGTGCGGCCTACACCGGCTCCTATCACCCTCAACGGCATCCCTTCACCACCGATCTCGCCTTCGACGCTCGTGATGGAAACTCGCGCGAGTATATGGATGGGGCCGCGAGCCACCGGCGACGCCGCCCCCATGCCGGCCTGCACCACCGGGCACTCGGCTCCAAGCTCGTCCGGGAAACCGCTGGTGCCCGGTGGGCTCAGGCCACTGACGCTACACCCGGGACGCTTCTCCGAACCACGGCGGGTCGTAGATGGAGGCGAGTCGCGCGAGCGTGAGCGCGCCCAGCAGCAGGCCGAAGTCGCGCAGCGCGATGTCGTAGTAGCCGGAGTAGCTGAGCAGGTCGATGATGATCCCGGCGAGCCACGCGGCGACGATATAGGCGGCGTAGCGCGGCTTGATCGCGACGGCGACGCCGGCGACGATCTCGATCACGCCGACGACATACATCGTGTGCGTCGCGCTGAGCGGGCTCGCTTCGCGGATCCACGGCGCCAGGTACTGCTCCCAGTTGACCATCACGTTCGCGAACTTGTCCGCCCCGAAAAGGATCGGCGCGACGGCGAACCCGATCCGCAGCAGCCAGAACGCCTGGTAGGCCGGGTCCTCTCTGAGTCGATCCATGCTCGGCGATCGCGCGGCGCTGCGTGTTGCAGGAAACGTTGTGCTCGACATGCGGTCCTCCATTTCAGTGGGCTAACTGTTTCGTCACCCCGTTTGCTGCATCCGCCGCGCCGGTCTTACCCAGTTCTTTTGTGGCGTAAGAAGCAGCGATAGCGTGACGCGAAAGGGGTATGCCAACCGTCGCCTCTCCTGGACCCCGCCGGCTGGGCGCGCTCGGTTCGATAGCGTCGAGCCCGTGTCCACGCCATCCACGCTCCCCTTGGCCACCGGTATCCGGCGCCTGGATGCGGAGTCGCATCGCTGGGTCCAGCGGCTGGGCGCAGACGGCCTCGATCGTGAGACCGCCATCGGGGAACTGCACGTGCTGCTGCTGAGAGCCTCACGATTCGAGGTCGCCCGCCGCCGCGCCGTACTCGGCCGACGCTACGACACCGAGCACGAGGATCTCGCACAGCAGAGCGCCGACGACGCGCTCATGGCCGTACTCGGGAAGCTCGACCAATTCCGCGGAGACAGTCGCTTTACGACCTGGGCCTACAAGTTCGCGCTCTACGAGGCCGCCGTCAAGGTCCGGCGACGCGTCTGGCACCAACGCGAGGTCGAGCTACGCCCCGAGCATGGCGGCCTAGGAGCCGACCTGCAGCCGAGCGTCGACGACGGCATCCAGATGCGCGAGCTGCTCGCCGCACTCACTCACGCGATCGAGCACGACCTCAGCACGCGCCAGCGCGAGGTGCTCGTCTCCGTAACGCTCCACGACGTCCCGATCGACGTGCTCGCAGAGCGCCTGCACAGCACGCGCGGCGCGCTCTACAAGACGCTGCACGACGCGCGGCGCAAGCTCCGCGCCAGCCTCGAAGCGCGTGGCATCAGCACAAACGCGAGCGCCGACCGACAGGTAGAGGAATGAGCTCTCCTAACGACCACAGCCGCCTTCTGAGAGGGCTTCTCGGACCAGGCCGACCCGAGCTGACCTGTGAAGAATGCTTCGAGCAGCTTGACCGCTACGTCGAGCTCGAGCTCGCTCGAGCCGACGCTGACGAGCAGATCCCCGGTATGCGCGCCCATCTGGAGGGCTGCCCCGCGTGCAACGAGGACCACGAGAGCCTGTTGGCCTACCTCGCCGCAACCGGCGGGTAGACCTCGCCTCACTCAGACTCTGTGGATGACTCACGACGCTGAGCTGATCCTTTTCGCAGGCGCCCTGCTGGGCGTTGGCATAGCGGCGTCGCTGCTGGCGACCCGCCTGCGTTTGCCGGCGCTCGTGCTCTTCCTAGGTCTGGGAATGTTGATCGGCAGCGACGGGCTCGGGTGGATCGATTTCAACAACTATCCACTGGCACGGCTGATCGGAACGATCGCGCTCGTATTGATCATGTTCGACGGGGGCCTCTCTGCCGGCTGGGGCGAGATCCGGCCGGTTCTACGAAGCGCACTAAGGCTCGCGGTCGCAGGCACGATCGTCACGGCGCTCGTAGCTGGCTTGGCGGCGGCCTGGCTGTTTGGCTTCTCGCCGCTCGAGGGTCTGTTGCTGGGCGCGATCCTCGCCGCGACCGACAGCGCAGCGGTCTTTGCGCTGATGCGCGGTACACGCCTACCGACGAGGCTGCGCCGCACCCTGGAGGGCGAGGCTGGATTCAACGACCCGGTCGCGGTCTTGCTGCTGCTGGTTGTGATCGAACTGATCCAAACCCCCCACTACGATGCGGGTGACGTAGCCGTCTTCCTCCTGCAGCAGGTAGGCGTCGGGGTCGCCGTCGGAGTCGGCACGGGCCGGCTTGCGATCGCCGCGATGGGGCGCCGCGCCCAACTTCCCACGAGTCTCGCCCTGGTCGCCTCATTCGCGACCGCGGCAATCAGCTACGGAGCCGCGGGAGCGCTCGGGGGATCCGGCTTCGTGGCCGTATATCTGACGGGTCTCGCACTCGGCAGCGCCCCGCTGCGCCACAAGCATGTCGTTCTCGCCTTCCATGAAGGCCTCGCGTCGGTTGCCGAGATCGGGATGTTTCTTGCGCTGGGACTGTTGGTATTTCCGAGCCAACTCGGCGATGTTGCCGTCAAGGGAATCCTGTTGGCGTTGATCACGGCCTTTGTCGCTCGACCGCTCGGCGTGGCGCTTGCAACCTGGAAGGAGGGGTTCAGCCGGCGCGAGCGCGCATTGCTCGGCTGGGCCGGCCTGCGCGGCGCCGTCCCCGTGATCCTCGCCACTTTCCCGGTTATCCGCCACGTCCCGGACAGCCTTGAGTTCTTTAACATCATCTTCTTCGCCGTACTCCTATCGGCGACCATCCAAGGCCTGACTATCCAGCCATTTGCGTCCCAACTAGGGATCGCAACTCGGCCGGTCGCACAAGCCGACGCAGATCATTCGCGCTAAGCCCCCCCAACCCGTCGGATCTGCGACCGGAAAGGACATCGGGATCTGAGAACATAGGCCATCGTGCTGGAGACCCCGTGACTCCCCGAGAAGTCCTGGCCACACGGCCTTCGTGGCCACGGCGCGTTGCCGCAGCTGTGGCGCTCCTCGCACCGGGCGCGATGGTTGTAGTGGCCGTGGTCGCGTTGGCCGGCGACCTCGCTATCGCCGTACTGGCAGTCGCGCTAGGGCTGATCGCGAACGCCGCGATCTGGCTCGCTTTGACCGAGCGCGGCGCGCGGCGCACCGGCGGCGCAGTGGTCGCGGTGCTCGCCGGATCTGGCCTTGTCGTGGTACTGGCGACTCACTGGCAAGGACTGCTGGTGTTGGTCGCGCTGTTGTCGCTGCTCGGGTTGTTCGGGCTGACCGCGCGCTACGCGCTGGGACGAACCGGGGAGGTCGCGGTCTTGCCGGCGGCGACAGGCGTGGTGTCCATGGGTGCTTCCGGCTCGGCTGCGCTGATCATCAACCTGAAGTCGGGCGGAGGCAAGGCCGAGCGCTTCGACCTCGCCGCCCAAGCCCGGCGGCGGGGCATCGAGCCGATCGTCCTGGAGCCCGGCGACGATCTGCTCGAGCTCGCCGAGGGCGCTGTCGCGCGCGGTGCCCAGGCCATCGGGATGGCAGGAGGCGATGGGTCGCAGGCGCTTGTCGCGACGGTTGCCGCTCGGTGCGATGTCGCCCATATCTGTATCCCGGCCGGGACCCGAAACCATTTCGCGCTCGATCTCGGCCTCGACCGCGACGACGTCGTCGGCGCGCTGGACGCGTTCACCGATGGCGTTGAGCGACGCATCGACCTCGCGCGAGTGAACGACCACGTATTCGTCAACAACGCGTCGCTCGGCGTCTACGCCAAGGTCGTCCAATCCGACGCCTATCGCGACGCGAAGCTCGAGACGTGGACGCGCATGCTCCCCGACCTGCTCGGCCGCGAAGCTGAGCCGATCGACCTCGAGTTCACCTTGGCCAACGGGGATAGCTGTGAGGACGCCGCGCTTGTGCTGGTGTCAAACAACCCTTACGAGCTGACACACCTGGCAGGTGCCGGCACGCGCAAGCGAATCGACTCCGGCACGCTCGGCATCGTGGCCGCGCGGGTGCGAGGCCGTGAGGTGGCGAGGCTCGTCGCGCTGGAGCTCGCAGGCCAAGCCGGTCGCTTCCCGGGCCTACTGTCGTGGTCGGCGCGGGAATTCGATGTCCACTCGGGTGGCCCAGTGGAGGTGGGCCTCGATGGCGAGGCGCTTGTGCTCGACCCACCGCTGCACTTTGACTCAATGCCAGGGGCGCTCCGTGTGCGTCTGCCCCGCGGCACCGGCCTGGCGCCGGGGGCCCGGGCGGTGTCGCTTACGACGTCCAGCCTGGGCACACTGGCACGGGTGGCCGCCGGCCGGTGAGGAGCGCCGCCGCATGTTCGTGGCGTGCGATGTAGTGGAGGCTATGGCTCAGTGACTATACGGAGCCACGTGCGGCACCTCGACCGCCGGCTGATGAGACTCTCGTTCCGTGCGCGCTCCCCAGCGCTGGACCGCTCTTTGGTCACGATCACGCGGGCAGCGAATTACTCACGGCTGTGGCTGCTGGTCGCGGGCACGCTCACAGTGTTCGGGGGCCACAAAGGACGGAAGGCCGCCCGGCAGGGCCTGATCGCGGTCGCGGTCGCGGCCGCCGCCGCGAATGTCCCAGCCAAGCTGTTCGTGCGCCGTCGCCGTCCGACCGCGAGCTCGCGTCCGACACTCATCCCGATGCCGCGGTCGACGTCGTTTCCCTCGGGTCACAGTGCCGCGGCGTTCGCGTTCGCCACCGCCGCCTGCGCCGAGCTGCCGGAGCTTGCGCCGGAGCTCGTTCCGCTGGCGGTCGTCGTTGCTTATTCGCGTGTTCACACCGGCGTTCACTACCCAAGCGACGTCGCGGCCGGAGCCGCGATCGGGATCGGCTCCGGCGTACTCGCCAAATGTTTGTCGCCTTCGAGCGCTCGCGATGTGCGCAAGTGAGGCCCCGGTCTCTCCCACCATGCCCCCTCGCGGGCGACACGGTCGAGCAATGAGCGTCATCATCGGGGACGGACAAGCGCAGAGCACTCGCCAGGACCGCTCACCACACAAAAGGAGGCGACGGCAAATGACTGAGCCGCTACACACTGTCCGATTTCCGGGCGAGAGCGATGAGTATCGACGGGCGCGTGACGAGCTGCTGGAGGCCGAGATCGACCTGCGCCGGCGCACCGAGGCGGTGGCAGCCAAGCGACGCAGGCTGCCGCTGGGCGGGGCCGTACCGGAGGACTACCGCTTCGAGGAGGTCGCCGAGAGCGGTGGCGAGGTGAGGTTCTCCGAGCTCTTCGAGACGGGGAAGGATACGCTCGTCGTTTACAGCTTCATGTTCCCGCGCTGGCCGGGCGACACTCGGCCGGGACCGGCGGGCGAGACCGGCAAGCTGGCGCTGGCGGAGACCCCGTGTGCATCCTGCACGTCGATTCTCGACTCGCTCGACGGCGCCGCTGCCCACCTCGGGCAACGGCTCAACCTTGTCGTGGTCGCGAAGTCAGATCCGCAGCGAATCCGCACCTTCGCACGCGAGTGTGGATGGCGAAACCTGCGCCTCCTCTCCTCGCAGAACAACACGTACAACCGCGACTATCAAGCCGAGAACAGCGAAGGCAACCAGATCCCGATTCTGAACGTGTTCGCACGCGACGGCAACGAGCTTCGTCATGCATGGGCCACCGAGCTCATGTTCGCGCCGCGCGACGAAGGCGAGGACGCTCGGCACGTCGACTCGATCTGGCCGATCTGGAACGTGCTCGACATGACCCCGCAAGGGCGCGGGACCGAGGGAGCCTTCCCCAAGCTGCGGTATGACTGAGCGTGAACCGCAACCTCCAGCTGAACCGCATCCGAAGAAGCGAGTCGCCGTTTTGCTGTGCGGTGTGGGCTAGGCGGACGGGGAGGGATTGTGAACCGATGCGCCGCTCATCGCAGCAAAGACAGGAAGCGAATGAGGTCGTGCAACTTACGGGTGGGTAGGCGCTTGAACGATGGCATCGGCGCGCGCGGCGAGACCAGCGCAGCTTCGATCTCGCGCGAGGAAAGCCGCCTGCCGACGTGAGTGAGGTTCCGGCCTGGCCCGGGGTTGCCGATCGCGCCGATCTTGTGGCAGGCGAGGCAGCCGGACTCGGCGAAGACCGTGCGGCCGGCCTTGAATTCGCGCGTCTGCCGTCCGCCCGCGCGTCTTACCGGCGCGGGGACCGGGATCGATTCGCCCGGCTCGAAACCGACGGGCTCCCCGAGCGTAAAAAGCAAGTCTTGCGCATTGGGGTCACAGCGGCGCGAATGGTTCAGCTGGCAGTCGGGCACCGCTGCGAGCCTCGCCTGGGAGGAGACGAGCCATCGTCCGCCGATTTCCTCAAGGCCGAGCCGAAACGTGCCCAGCAACCGGACTATGACCGCGGTCCTCCCGTGACGCTTGGTCGTCTCGTTCGCGGTCAGCGAGAAGACGCCCGTTGCGTGGTGCTCGCCGATCTTCAGGTGGGCGACGCTCGCCTGCAGGGAGAGGACGACTTCGTGGGGCGTGGTCGGGGGAGTTGTGGCAGCGAAGATTTGCCGCACAGCTTGTTCGCAGCTCGCTCCCGGCGGAGTGCCCTGCACGAGCGTTGTGGCGACCTCCGGCGCGAGGTCCGAGCAGAGCGCCGGTGCGTCTCTGAGCAGCTCGTCGCGATAGGGCGCAACCGCAGCTCTCGTAATCGCGGCGTCCGGACCGCTGGGCGCACCAGCGAATCCGAACAGCGCCGAGCCGATTAGGGGAACTGCCAACAACCGCGCGCTTAGCATGTGCGGAGGAGCGTATTACCTCCTCAGAGCGACCTCCTTGTCGAGAGCAACGAGCTGGCGGGTGGCGAAGGCGGTGAGCTCCGCCTTGACCTCACGCATCTCCTTGAGGTCGGTTCGCGCTCCCGGTGAGACCACGGGCGCCTCGGTCAGAGTCATCTCTGAGCCGGTCTTCCAGCGTGCGACCGCGATCGGGCTCGAGATGCCGCGCAGCGCCATCTCCGTGATCGCCTCGTCGCGGGTGGCGCAGAGAAGAATCCCGATGCTTGGAGCGTCGCCGTCAGCCGCGAGCTGCTCGTCGACGGCGTTCACGTAGAAGTTGAGCTTGCCGACGTGCTCGGGATCGAACTTGCCGACCTTCAGCTCGATGACCACGAACCGCCGTTGAGGGTGATGGTAGAAGAGCAGGTCGACGATGAACTCGCGATCCCCGACGGTCAACCCGAGTTGGCGCCCGTAGAAGGAGAAGCCCTTGCCGAGCGCGGTCGTGAAGCGCTCGATGTCGGCGAGCAGAGCGAGCTCCAGGTCGCGCTCGCGCCCGGGCGCACCGCGAATGAAATCCACAATCAGGGGGGCGGGTCAGTGCCTGCGCCGCCGCGGCGTCGCCGGGCGCCAGCGCCCGCGCGAAGTTGCTCGGCGCACTCCCCTGAGCGAGGTGCAGGTCGGTGGCGATGTGACGCGCCAGCAGTGACCGCGTCCACGCCTCAGCGCGCTCGGCATACCAGGCCCGCGCGTCGCGGTCGCGGATGCCCAGCAGCTCAACGATGTGCCCCCAGGGCAATCTGGCAACGCCGCGTTGCAACATTTCCTCCTCGCTCCACGCGCGAGCGAGGTCGCGCATGTAGCGCAGGTTTCGCGCAGAGAACCCGGTCGCGTCGGGGTATGTGGCGCGGAGGTCGGCCGACAGTCGCGCGATGATCTTCGGCGAGTTGCGGCCGCGTTTGACCGGCGCTGCATCTTCCTGCTCACCGATGTGGCGGCCGATATGCCAATAGACGCGCATCAGCTCTGCGTTCGCCGTGCGCAGAGCTCGGACGCGCGCCGTCTCGACACGCGCCTTGATGTCCGCGAGCACCGCGGCGTAGCTCGCGTCCGGCAAGCCGGTGGCCGGCGCCAGCGGACCTCGCAACTCTGTAGTGCCCATAGTGGTATGTCGCAGAACGCAGCGCTTACACCCCCCCACGAGTTTGGTTGAGCCCGGGCTGATCGGCGCTGCGCGCGTCAGGGGGCGCTCGGGCTCGCCTCGCCGCGCTTGTCCCAGCCGTGGAAGGGTGAGAGATCGCCGGCGTTCCAGGCCTCGCGCAGCCAGGGGGCGCTGAGATCCCAGTCGGGACGGATCTCGCGCGTCACCGCCCGCAGGTCGTGGCGTAGGTCGTCTACCGAGGGGCGCCCCCAGAACCAGTAGCCGTTGTAAATACTGTGGATGACCAGGCCGGGCTTCAGGACGAGCGTGTAGGGGATCATGGGGTCGTGCTCGGGATCGGTGTACTCCTGGATGTCCAAGTCCTTTTGCACCGTGCGGCCGGGATCTGAGAAGAAGTCCCACTGCGCGCCGACTGAGGCGCGGAACTCCTGGAGCACGTGGTGCTCGTCGGTCGCGATCGTCGCCATCTGGGTGTAGGCAACAGCGACCTTCGGATAGAACGCGGCAAGTTCAAGGTGCTGCTGATGCTCCTTCGGGCAGTAGTGGCCGCGCGATAGCGTGAGGATCAGCGGATCGTCTCCCTGCAGCTCGCTGAGCTTGCGTGGGGTGTTCGTGTGATTGGGTAGCTCGTAGTCCGGGAACGTGCCGCCGGGGGCGATGTCAGAGCGCATGGTTGGACCGCCTTTCCTTGTGCCGCACAGACGCCCACCGGCTGCTGGGCGCCGTCGATGTCTTAGGCCGCGCCGGTAAGCGCGGTGTGTTGGACATTATGTATATGAGGCTTCCTCAACTCGCCATCGGCGGTCCGACGTCGACCGCCTTGGACCTCACCGCGATCTCACCGTGGAGCGCCTTCACGGCGGCGACGTAGACCTCCGAAAACGTCGGGAACGGCTGGATCGTGTCGGCCAGAACCGCGAGTGGGATGTGGGCGCGGATCGCGAGCGTAGCCTGTTGCAGCCACTCACCCGCCTCCGGGCCTAGCGCGTAGGCGCCAGTCAGCCGCTCGCCGTCGCTGAGGAGCGTCAGGAAGCCGTTCTGCTCGGCGTATGTGCGTGTGTAGGTGGCGGTCTTCGGCACCTCCGACAGCGGGACCATGGAGCTGAAACGGCCGGCCGAAGCGCCCACCGCCGCGGCTTGCGGGTCGGTGTAGACGATGCGCGGAACAGCCTCATAGTTGGCCTTCCGCGGCTCGCCGAGGATGTTCGCGGCGACCACGTCGCCCTGGTACTTGCCGACATGGGTCAGCGGCCAGAGGCCGTTGATGTCGCCGATCGCCCACAGACGCTCCGCTGCGCGCAGGTGGGCGTCGACCGGAACTCCGTGCGCATCGGGCTCGACGCCGACGGTCTCAAGACCGAGCCCGCGTACCCGCGGACGGCGGCCGGTGGCGACCAGCAACCGGTCGCCGCGCAACTCGCGCCCGTCGTCGATCTCCAGCACGTAATTCTCGCCCTCTATGCGTGCGGCGGTCGCGTTCGCGGACAGCGCCAGCTCGATGCCCTCGCGTCGCAGGACCTCGCCGAGCGCCTCACCCAGCGGTGCTGGCTCCCGCGCGAGCACGCGCTCGGCCATGTCGATGAGTGCCACCTCGCCGCCGAGTCGACGCACGGCCTGCGCCATCTCCACGCCGACCGGCCCGCCACCCAGGATCAGCAGGCGCCGTGGAACGGCCTTCATGGAAGTCACCTCGCGGTTCGTCCAAACGCCGTCGAGCTCACGCAGGCCGGGCACGGGCGGCACGACCGGATCGGCGCCGTTGGCGAGGACTACGTGATCGGAGGTGTGCCGCACACCGTCGACCTCGACGACGCCCGGGCCGGCAAGCCGGCCGCTGCCGCGCAGCAGATCGATGCCATGGTCGGCCAGCCAGCGCTCCTGTCCGGCGTCGGAATAGTCCGAGACCATGAAGTCACGCCAGGCAAGCACCGCCTCCACATCGATCTCGGCGCTTGCTGCCGCATCGC
Source organism: Solirubrobacteraceae bacterium (assembly GCA_036493975.1). Taxonomy (GTDB): domain Bacteria; phylum Actinomycetota; class Thermoleophilia; order Solirubrobacterales; family Solirubrobacteraceae; genus Palsa-744. Next base: position 3,900 of record DASXOX010000086.1, on the reverse strand, counting down.
GCGCCCCGTGGACTGCCTCGCCAGGCCGCAGCAGCGTCTTCGAGGGAATACATGCCCAGTAAGAGCACTCACCTCCCACGAGCTCGCGCTCGACGACGGCCACGCGCAGGCCACCCTCGGCCAGAGCGGCCGCGCAGTGCTCGCCCGGCGACCCACCGCCGAGCACGATCACGTCATAGGGCCTGTTCATGTCGGCAGCTCCTCGCCGGCGCGCTCGCGGACCATGTAGAGCGCGTACCAATCCGGCCAGTCCGGGTCCGCCTGGCCCGTTCGCTGCTCGTGCTTGCCGTGTGCTTCGGCTGCGCGCCTGAGCGCTTCCGCGAGATCTTTCACGGACTCATACGCCGTGGTCATGGGACTCTCCTTTCAGCGACCCGGAAGTCGTTTCTTGATCTCCTGGAGCAGCCATCCATTGCCGTCGGGATCGCTGAAGGAGGCAAACGAGCCGTAGTCGGCATGCTCCGGAGCAGGCCCGCTCACGCGTCCCGCGGTACCGGAATGGTGGAAGATCCCCGTCACGTCGTGGAATAGCTCGCTGAGGTTTACCCCGCGCCCGATGAGATCGGCACGGGCTTCGTCGATGTCGTAGACGGAGAGCTGCAAGCCATCCGACGAGCCGGGCGGGGCTGAGGTGACCCCCTCGCCGAAGATGATCGAACAGCCGGAGCCAGGAGGCGTCAGCTGCACCACCCTGTAGCCATCGTCGACGGTGAGATCGGCGTCAAGCCGCCACCCGAGCCCCTCGTAGAAGCGCTTCGCCCGATCGACATCCGAGACCGGCAGGACCACGACCTCAAGCCTCACTTCCCCAGCCTTCACGGCCGTCGCGCCCGCCGCGCCCTCGCTGTTCGTCTCGACCCTGCTCATCTCGGCCTCCGTCCGTTGATGGCGCCACATCAAGGCGGCTCGTTCATGCCGCCCACTCAGCCCGTTGGGTGTCGCACACACTCTCCTCTCATCCGAACGGAAGTCAAGACCGATCTACGGCCCAACGACTCTGCGCCTTTGAAAACCCCGCTCTACCCTTCCGGCTTAGTCTAATATATGGTGTGTTTATATTTATTGTAGAGTTCCAGAAGACCAGGAGGCATTATGAGAAAAGCATTCATATCGGTGGCCGTCCTAGCAGCCCTAGGAGCCTCCGCGATTTCTTCCGCCACCGCACTGGGTCACGAATTCTTCGGCGATTCACCGTTCGCACTAGAAGCTACTTCTAGCGCCACCCAAATCTTTCAACTTGGATCTAGCGATTCACTAGAATGCGGCAAACTCGCGCTCACGTACTCCCCGTCATCCGGCGCGTTGCCGAACCTGGCACTGACAATCAAAAGCTACGAAAAATGTATCTTCAACCATCCCTTTGTCAGCGAAAAAGCAACACTGTCAACCAGTGGCTGCGAATGGGTGCTGAAGAGCTTCCCCCTGAAAGAAGTTTCTACCAAAGTGTTCAACGAAGGCGCCGCCAACCTCGAATGCACGCTCGTCTTCACCACGACTCACTGCCAGGTAAAAATCCTGAAACGCACCCTGCTCTCTGAATTTCAGTGGGAAAATCTTAACACCGTCTTTGGTTCCTACAAAAGCGAACTACTGTTCCAGCTTACATCGGTCGGCTACGAAATAACCGGCACAGGGTGTACATCAAGCGGTTCGGGTGGAGAATACCGCGGCTCGATACCCCTACCAGGCGTCATCATAAAATAATTGCTTGCAATCCGCGTGGCGCAGATCTACTAGTGATCTAAACGCCGCCGATGAAATATCGTCAGACTGCGCAGCTCAAGGGTTATGCGACTTACTGTCGCATAGCCCTTCTCTCGATCGAGCGCTCCCGGACCGCCGTCTGGACGCGTGGCCGTCGAGCTCGCGCAGGTAGCCTGATCGATCTCGGGGGTCGTTGGGGACGATCCTCATCGCCGCGGCGCTCCGCTATCGCCGGCTTGCCTGCGTAGCCGACGCACCTCTTCTTGGAGGCTGCGGTTTTCGACGCGCAGCGCGGCTGCCTGCCGGCGTGTGTTCGCTAGCTCCTTGGCGAAGGCCGGCAGGATGGAGCGCAGACGCTGCAGTCGGTCGAGTAGATGCTCGCGGTCGGCCGCTGCGGCATCGCGGCGCGGCTCGCCGGGCCGCACGACCGGGCTCGCAAGGCCAGCGCGGTGCGGACTCGTGGCGACCCCACGTTTGCGATCATCCACTTTGCTCGTTCCCTGGCTCACTTGTGCAGCTCACGGCGCGTCAGAACGGCGAATCCTGGACCAGCCGAATCGACCGCTCCATCAGACGATGGTAGCGCGCAAAAGGCCGCAGTCAAGCGAACAGCGACCGGAATGTAGAAAACCCATCTAGCCCACAAATACTGATACCCGGGCACCAAAACCTCTGCGTTTGCAGCATAAATGAGGCTGCTCGCGCAGTTGCATCGGCAAAATCCGCTTGCCGTCTTATACGTAGATCACCACATTCATTCGCAGATTTAGACGCGACGGCGATCATCTGTGTTAGTTTTGAATGACCTCAGATCCCGCCGAAGGTCCGGATCGTGGCTGTCTCCGATCTCACGGAAGAGCGGAGTCAAGATGACAGACAAACAGGATCATGAAAGCCAGGAATGAGCGCTCCACGCCAGCTCGAAGTGGGTAATGCGTGCCTGTTTGCGGAGACGGTCGAGAGGACCAGCCCGTGGGGGTAGCGCACCTTGAGCGCTACCCCCACGGCGACTTCACCAAAACTATGCCGACCTCCTAATTGCGGGTACAGCGAAAGACGGCAAGCAGCGGAAGCGCCTAACCAGTGAGTGTGCGCTCCACTCCGTCAAGCGCCTCGGATTCAAGTGCTCCCATGCCCTGGTCTCGTGCATACACGGCCAGGGTCGCGTTGAGGAATAGGGCAAGCACACGGGCCCGGAGGAGGGTCGCATCGCTAACGTTTCCGTAGGTCGCGCGAAACCCACCGCGGGCGGCTGGCCCAAACAGACTCCAGTACAGCGAGAGATCAACGGCCGCCGGCGCGTAACACGCATCTCCCCAGTCGATTACGCCGCTCAGCCTTCCGGCCTCATCGACCAACACGTGCCGAATGTGCAGATCGCCGTGCGCGAGGACAAACCCATCCGCTGCGGGCAGCGTATCGGCTGTGGTCAGCACGTCAGCGGCTCGGCTTGTCAGAGCGCCGGAGGCGTCAAGTTCGTCCAGTGCGGTTCGTGTTCTCGGTACACGGATCGTCATGTCGGCACGGCCCGTCGGGTCTGCCGGGAGTCCGTCGATTTGCGGGACCGAGAGCCCGTGAAGGCAACGCAGGAACGTGCCCAGATCGGCGGCGAGCTCGCCGCGAGCGTTCTCGTCAAGCTGGGAGCCAGCGATCTCGCGCCCCTTGATCACATGGCTACCAAACCACGGCCACGGAAACAGTTCGCTCGGGGCGCCGGGATAGCTGGCATCGGGAACCCTGCACGGCAGGCGTGGCGCAATCTCTGGCAGCAGCGCGATCTCCTGTCTGATTCCGTCAAGCGCGATCTCTCGCCGGGGAAACCGGAACGCGATGCCGTCCTTCGTGACCCAAACAGTGTTGTCCCAGCCGCTGCCCAGCAGTTTTAGCGACTCGGCCTCAAGCTGCGGATAACGATTCTCAATCAATGCCCGTGCGAGCGCCTGGTCAACCTCGATCTCGGCGTCCCACTGCGGCATTAGCAACACGTTAGCCTGCTCCACGCACTTAGTCGACAGCGGTTCGACTACAGTTCCATGCCCACCCACGCACGTCCGCTGAGATGACCTATGACAACGAACTCGCCCATCGCATCCGCGAGCAGCTCGCCGACGAGCGCGGCGTCACGGAGAAGGCTATGTTCGGCGGCCTGGCGTTCCTGCTCGACGGGAACATGGCGGTCGGGATCTCCAATAGCGG
>DASXOX010000085.1:0-12240 GCA_036493975.1 Solirubrobacteraceae bacterium | reverse complement strand
CGGCGAAGTTCCCGCGCTTGGTCGCGCCCAACCACGCGATCGCCGCGGGTGCGTCGTCTGCGAGGAGCGTGTGGAGTTCGCTCAGCGACCACACGTAGAAGCTGCCCTCGCCGCCGGGCGAATCGGCATCGAGCGCGCTGCAGAAACCACCCTCGGGTGTGTGCAGATCGCGCAGCATCCAGTCGAGCGTCCGCTCGCACGTGCTCCGCAGAAGGGGCTCGCGGGTGAGCTGAAAGCCATGCAGGTACGCGCGTGCGAGCAGCGCGTTGTCGTAGAGCATCTTCTCGAAGTGCGGCACCGTCCAGGTCGCGTCGACTGCGTAGCGGTGAAAGCCGCCGCCGATCTGGTCGTGGATGCCGCCGGCCGCCATCGCGCGGAGCGTCTGGAGCGCCATCTCGCGGCCCGCGGGCTGCCCGAGCAGGAACTCCACGACGGGGGTCTGCGGGAACTTCGGCGCGGCGCCGAAACCGCCGTTGACTGCGTCGAAGGACTCGCGCAGTCCCGCGACGGCGGTCTCCAGGCTTTGCGCCTGCAGGGGCTGTGCGGAAGGGTTCAGCAGCGCGCCGCCACCGAGTCGCTCGCGTATCCGCTGGCCGCCCGCGCGGATCTCCGCGGAGCGCTCGCGCCAGGTCTCGGCGATCGCCTGCAGGACCTCGCTCCACGCCGGCATGCCTTGGCGCGAGGTGGGCGGGAAGTAGGTGCCCCCGTAGAACGGGATCTGCTCGGGGGTGACGAAGACGTTCAGCGGCCACCCACCGTGGCCGGTCATGCCCTGGACGGCCTCCATGTAGAGCGCGTCGACGTCGGGGCGCTCCTCGCGGTCGACCTTGACGCACACGAACTCCTCGTTCATGAGCGCCGCGATGCGTGGGTCCTCGAAGGACTCGCGCTCCATCACGTGGCACCAGTGGCAGGAGGAGTAGCCGATCGAGACCAGTAGCGGGACATCGCGTGCTCGTGCGCGCTCCAGGGCCTCAGGTCCCCAGGGGAGCCAGTCGACGGGGTTGGAGGCGTGCTGGCGCAGGTAGGGCGAGGTCTCCTGCGCGAGCGCGTTGGGCACGGGCTCAGCGTAGCCGCGCGAGCGCCGGCAGTGGGAACCGTGGCGGGGCTGAGAACAGCGCGCCAAGCGGGGAGAGGCTCGCGGGATGCTGCGCATGGGAGAGGCGTGCTTTGGCGGTGCTCAGATCGAAGCGCCGGCCGCCGAGATCGCCGGAGGCGTGCAGGTGTGAGCCGATCACGACGACGCCGTGCGAGGCGCTCGATCCGCTGATCTGAACGGTGATCTGTTGCAGTTTGCCGCCCGTCGCGGGCAGCGTGCCGCTCAGCCGCACGCCGGGGACGAACGTGAAGTCGCGCAGGCGCACCGCGGTACTGCTCAAACGGGCATAGCCGCCGTGCAGACCGCCGAAGCTGGAGCCCGTCGGGAGCTGTTGCTCGGCTTGCAGGGTCGCCCCGATCACCTGGCGCTCGAGGTCGACAAGCGTGTCCAGCACCGCCGTCAAGGTGCGCCCGGGGTTGCCGGTGAGACCGGGCACGGGCTGCACGCCCGTCAGCCGCTTGGGGGTGATCGGTGTGGGGCTGAAGAGGTTTGCTGTCGGCTTGCACGGCTGCACCGCGCCACCCGCGAAGAACGCTTCCAGCGCGCCGTGCGCGCACCCGCTGAAGTCGCTGCCGATCACGGAGTGTCCGGTGTATGGGACGACCAGCAGTTGTGCATCGGGTATTCGAGTCGCGATCGTCCGCGCCCCCGAGGTCGGGGTGCGGAGATCCTGTGAGCCCGAGAGGATCAGTGTCGGCACGTTGGGCAGTGGCGCCGGTGCCGGCGGCGGGGCGGCGAGGTTCGCCCAGTCCTCGCATACGGGGATCAGGCTCTGGCTCCACGCGGTAGTGGCGTCAAATGGGTAGAGCGCCGAGGCCGGCAGCGCGTGCAGCGCGGCGAGCGCTTCGGCGTGACGCGTCGTGGGTGCCGCCGCGCGCATCCACGGGAACGGCTTCTCTTCGCAGGAGGTCGCGAGGAACAGCGCATTGTTCTCGGCTTCGCTGGCTTCGTGTTCGGTGGGCGAGCGCGGAGGGGGCAGCGGTACATTGGGAATCAGGCCCTCAGCGAGCAGGTCCAAGCGCAACAGGGGGTCGGGGTCGTGGCGCAGCGCGGAGCGCACCGCGGCCGGTAGCAGCGCACGTAGCGCGGGGTTCAGGTCGCCGGCTTGCAGGATCCCCAGCAGCCCGGTCTCGTCGAGCGTCGCGGCATGGCGGCGACCGACGCCGTCGTAGACCGACCCCGAGAGCGGATGGCGCCGCAGCGATGCCGCGAGGCGCGCGATGTCGGCGAGCGGATTGGAGGTGACGTGCGTGCAGGCGCCCCCCGAGCACAGCTCCCCGAGAACCGACGGCAGCGCCTGGTAGGTCGGCAGTGAGAACGGGTCGGGCCCTTCGGGCGGCACGACTGAGTCGAGGACGAGCGCTTCGACGTGTTCGGGGTAGCGTTCGGCGTACTCCAGCGCGACCTTCGTGCCGTAGGACGTTCCGTAGAGGACGAGCTTGGAGTATCCGAGCGCGGCGCGGATCGCCTCGATGTCCTGCACGGATTCCTGCGTCGTGAACGCCTTGCGGGCCACTCCGAGCTGCAGCGCGCAGCGTTCGCCGAGCTTGCCGAGCGCCGCGTCGCTGCCGTCTTCGAGCGTTTGCGCGCTTTCGAGCGCCTGGCAGTGCAGGGGGTCCGAGTGGCCGGTGCCGCGCTGGTCGTACACGATCAGGTCGCGCGCGCCGAGCGCCGGTGAGATCGCCTTCGCGATGAACGCCGCGAGCGGGTCCGCGGCTTGTCCCGGTCCGCCGGCGAGCGCGAAGACTGCGCTCTGACCCTGGGCGGGGCCGGCCTGCCGGCGCTCCACTTCGAGTGGGATCGCACCTGGCGCGGTCCCACTGCGATCCAGCGGAACTACGACTGTGGTGCACATGAACGACGGCGTCGCGGTGCACGGTGAGAAGCCCGTCGCGGCGCTCGTCGGGGTCGTCGTGAGTGCGAGCGCGGATACCGTCAGCAGGGTCGCGAGGGCCGCGGCGGCGGGCTTGCGTGGTCGCATCGGCCTCGACGATAGCCGCCGTGCGACTCAGAGCGCGGCAGCGGTCCTTGCGGGCAACAATTCGGGCAACGCCGACAGCGCGCCGTCGAAGCCGGCGGGCAGCGGATCGAAGAGCCGCCGCACGGCGGCGAGCGACGTGCGCAGACGTCTGTCGATGCTGTCCCGTCGCGCGACGCTCGTTCCAAGCGCGGATGGCGATCCTTCCGAGGAGCCGCCGGCGCCGATGCCGGCGAGGCGCACGTGCCGTCCTCCGAGCTCTCCGACGAGCTCGTGGTGGGGACCGAGGCGCAGCGTTCCTTTTGCGGCCGCGGAGCCGCCGATTTGTAGTTTCGCGCTTTCGGTCTTGACGATGCCGGTGAGGCTGACGCCGGGCACGTAGGTGTAGTCGTGGAAGCTGAGCGAGCCGCCGGCTACCTGTGCCCAACCGGCGCGCAGGCCGCCGCTGCGCAGCGATTCGAGGTTCAAAGAATTGCCCGAGCCGAGCGTTTCGAGTAACTGCAGCAGGAACTGGCGGCCGAAATCGGCGACGGTGAGCTTGACCGCCTGCAGTGTGCGCCCGGCGCGCCCGGAGTAGCCGTGTGCGGGCGCGAGCGCCGAGAGCCGTCGGGGTGGGAGCGGCGTGGGTTTGAGGAAGGGGAGGGGAGGGGTCGGTGGACAGGGAACGATCGGCTTGTCCGCGAACTGTGCGTGCAGCGCGCGGCGAGCGCAGGTGGCCGATGCGTGGCTGAGGACCGAGTGGCCCGTATTCGGAACGACCAGCAGGTGGGCGTCGGGGATCTGCGCTTTGATCGCCTGTGCTCCGGAGGTCGGTGTGCGCAGGTCTTCGGCGCCGCTGAGGATCAGCGTGGGGACGTTGGGCAGCGGGGCGCTCTCGACTGGCGGTGCGGGCGTGGCGAACGGCCAGTACGCGCACGCGCGAATGTCGCTGAACGCAAGGGCGTTGGCGGCGGTGAACGGCGCGAACACGCCAGCCGGGAGCGCGTGGAGGCGGGCAATGGCCTGCGCGAGCCGCTCGCTCGGGCTTGCGCTGCGGCTCCAGGGAAACGCCTGCTCTTCGCAGCTCGTGGCCAGGTAGAGGGGCACGTCGAAGTCTTCGCCGGATTCTTCCCCGCCGGATTGAGCGCGGGCGAGAAGCCGTGCGAGGGCGGCGTCATCGTTGTCGATCGCACCGCGCACCGCGGCGATGAATTCGGCGCGCAGGATCGGGTCGAAGTCACCGGCCACGAGGAGCTCGATGAGATCGTTCGAGGAGATCCCAATGCGGTGCGGGCGTCCGCGTCCGTCGATCACGCGGCCGATGACCGGCCCGCGACGCATACGGCTCACGAGTCGCGAGAGGTCGCGAACCGGGTTGGCGGTGATTTGCGCGCAGCCGTGGAAGGCACACAACTGGCGCAGGATTCGCGGAACCGCGGCGAACGTCGGGCGGCCGAGGGGTTCGGGGCCGGCGGGCGTGACCGTGGAGTCGAGAATCAGCGCTTCGACGTGTTCCGGGTACTGTTGGGCGTACTCCAGGGCGACCTTGGTGCCGTACGAGGTCCCGTAGAGGACGAGTTTTTCGTAGTCGCCGGCGCGGCGGATGGCCTCGATGTCGGCAACGCTGTCGGGCGTGGTGTAAAAGGCGCGTTCGGGCCCGATCTGTCCAGCGCACGCGCCGATGAGCGCTCCGGCGCTGTGATAAGCGTGGGGCTGTTCGAGGCCGTGGCAGGAGAGCGGGTGCGAGAGCCCGGTGCCGCGCTGGTCGTACACGATCAGGTCACGCGTGGAGAGAATCGAGCCGAGGATTTCGCTGAACGTGTCCGCGAACGGGATCGCGGATTGGCCGGGGCCACCGGCGAGCGCGATCACGGCCGAGCGCGCGTTCCCGACAGGCGCGAGGTGGCGACGGATCGCGAGCGCGATCGTGCCCGGCATCGCGCCACTCCGGTCAAGCGGGACGGTGAGGTGAGCGCACCCGAAGTTGTTGCTGTTCTTGCATGGCGCGAACGCGATCTGCGCGCCGGATGGCGTGGCGCACAGGCCGGTTCCCGCGATGCTCGCCAGAAGCGCAAGGGCTAGCGTCCTGGCTGGCGATCGCATCAGTTGGAATCTATTCGATCCTCGCGCGCGGCGACGCGGGCGCGCGTTGGCGCGTGTCGGTAGGGCTCCGATATAGGGTCTCAGTCAGTGTTGGTTACGTCCGCGAAGCGAAAGCCGCACCGCGCATGAGCGAGTCTCGCGAGGTCGTCACGGCGCCGGGTGCGCCGGCGGCGATCGGTCCCTATAGCCATGCAGTGCGGGCCGGCGGCTTGCTGTTCTGCTCGGGGCAGATTCCGCTCGATCCCGATACGGGAGAGCTCGTGGGCGCGAGCGCGGCGGAGCAGGCCGAGCGCTGTCTGCACAACCTCCAGGCCGTCTGCGAGGCCGCGGGAACCTTGCTTGCCCGGGCGCTGCGCGTCACGATCTACATGACCGACCTCGGGCGCTTCCCCGAGGTCAACGAGGTCTACGGGTCGTTCTTCTCGGAGGCCCCGCCGGCGCGCGTGACGGTCGAGGTATCCGGGTTGCCGCGCGGAGCACAGGTCGAGATCGACGCCATTGTCGCGCTCGACTGAGGGCAGGGGAGTCGCAGGATGGCGCAAAGCGAGGAGAGCGTGCCGGGGGAGAGCGTCTACCACGTCGAGCTGCGCCAGTTCCCGCACAACATGTGCCGCTTCAACATCTCCGCGGGCGAGCTGCGTGCGAACATCCTCGAGCCCTGGGCGCAGGAACGCTGGGTCGAGTTCGGAGAACGCAAGTGGAGCCCGCACCAGGCGACGCTCACAGTCCTGCGAGGTCCGCGGATCCCGTTCGGGCAGCTCACGATGGGGCGCGGATGGCGGACCGCGCAGCGCAGCGGGACCGACGTCACCGAGGAGCTGCTCGCGGAGGTCAGGGCCGCGGCGGGATCGTCGGCATCGGAGGGATCGCCTGGGGACGCGATACGGGATACGTCTGCTGGTGCGCGGCTGGTCGACGACCTCGCGGCGGATTCGCTCGGTCTGGAGCTGCTGGCACAGCTCGGGAGCGAGCCGGCGATGCTGCGGCGTGCGTGGGAGCTCGCGGCGGAGCGCAACCCGGGGTCACCGGCTAGCGCAACGCTCGCGCTTGCCGAACGTGGTGTGGAGTCGCTGCTGCGCGCGGGGTTGGTCGCGCTTGTGGGGGAGGGCACACAGGCCCTGGGCGGCGAGGAAGCCACTCGGGTCGTCTCGCTGGTCGCTAGCTGGGGGACAGCGGGTACGGCTGGGGCGGTCTTGATCCGCAAAGTCTGAGGAGGCGAGGGGGGCCGGAAGGCCGCGGGTGGCTGGGGCGTCGCTAGACTCCATCTCCGGCTTGGTGGGCGTAGCTCAGCTGGTAGAGCTCCGGGTTGTGGTCCCGGCGGTCGGGGGTTCGAGTCCCCTCGCTCACCCCTCGTAGAACCCCGTCCGGCGGTAGCAGATGTGCGTCGCCAGTGGGGAATGGAGGACCTCGGCGGGCTCGAAATCGAACTCGGCGACGCCGTCGAATATCCCCTCGCCGGACCCGAGTAGAACGGGGGCGATGTCGAGCCAGAGCTCGTCGATGACGCCCGCCTGCAGCGCTTGGCGGACGGTTGAGGCGCCGCCCGCGATATCGATGCCGTCTGCGCCGGCAGTCTCGCGGGCCAGGGCATATGCGGCGTCGAAGCCATCGGTGACGAAGTGAAACGTCGTCCCGCCCTCCATCTCGATCGGCGCGTGAGGGTGATGGGTTAGGACGAACACGGGCGCGTGGTAGGGCGGCTCGGGCCCCCACCAGCCCGACCACTCCTCGTCCCATTCGCCGCGGATCGGGCCAAACATGTTGCGGCCCATGACGTAGGCGCCGCGGGGGCGCAGCAAACTGCGCTCGGCGGTGGCGTTCGCCTCGTTCGCGCGCTCGTCGCCAAGGTGCCAGCCGTGAAGCTCGCGGCCCCGCTTGCCGAGCGGGTCTTCGCGGCTTTGATCCGGTCCGGCGACGAAGCCGTCGAGGGAGATCGACATGTGGCAGGTGGTGTCAGCCATTACTCTCCTCCAAAGTGATTGTGATCGCCTATATCCACTGAGCGCAGGGGGTGAGTTTGGCGTGCCTCGCCCGTGTCACTCCTCCGCCGCCCGCACCTCCCGCAACCGGTGCGTGTCGACGTCATAAACAAACCCACGCACCTGGTCGCGGTGAAGCAGAAACACCGACCGCCGCACCCGCAGGATCGACTGGCGCACGTCGGCGTCAACGTCGGTGAATGACTCGATCGCGAAGGCAGGCGCGGTGCCGGTCGCCTCCTGGAGCTCGGCGCGGAAGCCGTCGTCGCTGAGTGTCTGCATCCCGCAGTCGGTGTGGTGGATCAGCATCACCTCGCGCGTCCCGAGCCGTCGCTGGGAGACAGCGAGCGAGCGGATCACGTCGTCGGTGATGACGCCGCCGGCGTTGCGCAGCACGTGGGCCTCGCCGTCGCGCAGGCCGAGCGCGGCGAAGACGTCCAGCCGGGAGTCCATGCACGTCACGATCGCCAGGCGGCGGCTGGGGTGCACGTCGAGGTGCTGCGCCGGCAGGCTCGCCGCGAAGGTCTCGTTGTTTGCCAGTAGCTCGTCGACGACGTCCACGTCGCGCACACTAAGGAATGCGGCGCGGTGGGGTCGGCCCGACGCCGCACGCCGCGCGGTGCTCCGAGCAGCGGCCCGCTGCGATTCGGCGCGTCGTAGGCGTTTGACAAGCCCTCCCGCCAGAGCTACTTTGAACTGAGGCGCCGGGATGGCTGACGGCGGTTGGCGGCGGCTTCCCGGCCTCATCACCCCGCACTCCGAGGGAGGCGCCCGCGATGGCTGTCCGGTTCCGTAGTAACCACTCACTGCTCGGGGGGCTGGCTCTGGTGCTCGTGCTCGCGAGCGTCCTGCTGTACATGTCGATCGCTGCGCCTGCGCGCGCCGCTTCGCGTGCCGCACTTCACCCTGTGCCAGCAGCGCCAGCCTATCTCGCGCTCGGGGACTCGCTCGCGTTCGGCTACTCGCAGGCCAAGTTCAACAGTCTCTTCCCCAACGAGAACCCCGCCGCCTACAACACCGGCTACGTCGATGACTTCGGCAAGGTCCTCAAATTGCTGCGCCCGCGTCTGCAAATCGTCAACGACGGCTGTCCCGGCGAGACGACCGACTCGCTCATCAGCGGTCCGTGCGCCTACCAGCTCTCTTTCTCGCTGCATCATCCCTACGCCGCGGGGCCGGGCTCCTCACAGCTCGCCGACGCGCTCACCGTCATTGCTGCGCACCCCGGCACGGTCAATGTGATCACGATCGACATCGGCGCCAATGACGCGCTCGGCCTGATCGAGGGAGCCTGCAAATTCGAACCCGCCTGCATCGCCAACGGGGCGCCGGCGGTTTTCGCCCATGTCGGCGCCAATCTCGGGCAGATCCTGGGTGCGCTGCACGCCGCCGCGCCGAATGCCCAGATGATCGTGCTCGGTCTCTACAACCCGTTCGGCTCGAAAATCCCGGGCGGCAATGAACTGACCGCCGCGCTCAATCGTGTGATGGCCGGCGTCGCCGCCGGGGTAGGCGCGCGCTTCGCCGATCCCCTGCCGATCTTCAACCCACCAGGTGCCCTCGAACAGCCGACGATCTGTCTGCTCACGAACATGTGCACGCCGCTCGTCGACATCCACCCCACCGATCTTGGATACGCCGCGCTCGCCGGTCTGGTTCTGCGTCAGTTCGTGTTCGGTCTGCCCGCCGTGCAGCGCGCCCCGCTGCTCGGCCTGGAGAGCGGGCTCGGAGCACCGTAGGCCGGCCTCACCGCGAGACCTGTGCGAGCGGGCGCTCGCGGTGCGCGGCGGCGTCTTCGAGCAGCCGCAACATCGCTGAGGCTGCCGGGATCAGACGCGTCCTCGGGCCCGCGCCCGCGGGCAGCGCCGCGATCACCCGGCGAGCGGGCGGATGGGGGGAGAGTGCGCGCACCACCACGTCCTCGCGCACCACTGAGAGCGCTAGCTCAGGAATCAGCGCCACGCCGACCCCGGCCGCCACGAGTCCCTGCACGGTCTGGTAGTCGTCGCTCTCGAACGCCACCTGTGGCTCGAAGCCCGCCGCGCGGCAGCACCGCACGACATGACGTGCACACGGGCTCGACGCCGACGTCTGCACCCACGCCTGCTCGCGCAGGTCCTCCAGGCGTAGCGCGCGCCGCCGCGCCAGCCGGTGCTCACGTGGCAGCGCGAGGTACATCGGGTCGTCTAGCAACCCCACCCGCTTCTCGAGCGACCCCAGGCCAGGCTCGCGATCCTCAGTCGATCCGCTCGCTATGCCGCTGCCGCCGGGATCGCCGCTGGGCCCCTGTCCCTCATCGGCCGCTCTGAGTGCGTCCTGCGGACCGCTGAACTCGAACAGCAGCGCCAGATCGAGCTCGCCTGCGTGCAGACGCGGCGCGATCTGCTCCGGCTCGCCCTCGGCGAGCGTCAGGCGGACCTCCGGATAGGACGCACGAAAGCGCGCGATCGCGACCGGCATCAACGTCGCCCCGGCCGTCGGAAAGGAGGCCATTCGCAGCTCCCCGCCGCGCAGGCCTGCGATCGCGGAGAGCTCCTCCTCGGCGGCTCGCACACGCGCGAGAATCCCCTCCGTGTGCTCTACCAGGGTGCGGCCCGTTCCCGTCAACTGCACGCCGCGCGGGAGCCGCTGGAGCAGCGTCATCCCGGTTTCGGCCTCCAGCGCCGCGATCTGCTGAGAGATCGCCGACTGCGTATAGGACAGGGCCTCCGCCGCTGCCGAGAACGAGCCGCAGCGCGCCACCTCGTTCAGCACGCGTAGACGAGCGACGTTTAGCATAAGGACATCTTATCCATCCCATTATCAAAATCATTTGTACTGATGTCTCTGTGGTGCCACTCTTCATTGCAACGGCATATCGAAACTCAGAGAACAAGGGAGCACAAAGCCATGTCCGCCACCAAAGTCATCGTCTCCTACGACGGCACCAACAACGAGGACGACGCCATCGCTCTCGGCCGTCTCCTGCACAACGCCGGCGCGGAGATCGCGCTCGGCTATGTCCGCCACACCCACGAGCCCGAGCCCGACCGCGAGGTGCTCGCCCAGCACGAGGCCGAGACGCTGCTGACGCGCGGCGCCGAGCTGCTCGGCGCGGGTGACATCGCCCGTTACGTCGTGTCCGACCGCTCCACGCCCGAAGGGCTGCGCGCACTGGCCGAGCGCGAAGGCGCCGACCTGATCGTCTTCTGCTCGGACTCCCACACCGCGCCGCGCCACGTTAGCGTCGGCAACTCCGCTCAGCGCCTGCTCGACGGCGGTCGCTTCGCGATCGCGATCGCCTCTGCCGGGCTCGCCGACCGCGAGTCATCGGTCAAGCGCATCGCCGCCACCGAGGACCCCACCGACCCCAGTGCCCAGCAGACCGCTCAGGCGCTCGCCGAGGCCTTCGGTGCCGAAGGCGTATCGGCCGTCAAGGGCCACGGCGCCGACCTGCTCGTCGTCGGCTCCCGTCCCGAGGCCGGCCACGGCCAGGTCGCACTCAGCGCCGCTGCCCAGAACCTGATCGAAGACGACGCCGGCGCCGTGCTCGTCGTGCCGCGCGGAGTCGCCCTCGCGTTCGGTCGCGCCGTCTCACTCAGCGCGTAGCGGTCCGCTTCTCGGCAGCCCCGCCGCGCGCGCGTACGCACGCGCGGCGGGGTCTTGAGCGGTAGTAGCGCAGAAGCGCCTGCGCGAGGTCCAGGCCGCCGCCCACGAGGTGGCCGACCGGACCTGTCCACAGCCATCCCTCCGCGCGGCGCGCCGCTGCCGCTGCGTGCCGAAGTGCTCGCATGGGACGGCACGGTATCGTGGCGCCCCAGTCATGCCCAGCACCGTTACGACCACCGTCACCGAGCTGCCCGAGTCGCGCGTGCGCGTCGCCGTGCGTGTCCCCGCCGACGAGGTCGAGCACTCGATCGAGCACAAGGCCCGCGATCTCGCCGGGACCGTGAAGCTGCCCGGGTTCCGCCGCGGAAAGGTGCCCGCGCCGCTCGTCATCCAGCGCATCGGACGCGAGGTCGTCCTGGAGGAAGCCGTCCGCGACAGTCTCGGCGGCTGGTACGTACAGGCGCTCGAGCACGCCAGCATCGTCCCGGTTGGCGATCCCCAGGTCGATCTCGGAGAGCTCCCCGAGCGCGGTGGCGACCTCGAGTTCTCTTTCGAGATCGGTGTCCTGCCCAAGGCCCGTCTGGGCGAGTACCGCGGCCTGGAGGTCGGGCGAGCAGAGCCCGAGGTCCCCGCCGAGCGGATCGACCGCGAGATCGACCAGCTCCGCGACCGCCTGGCACGACTGCAGACCGCCGAGCGGCCCGCCGAGCACGGCGACTTCGTCGTGCTCGACTACGCCGGGTCGCTCGCCGGCGAGGACGGCGCGCAGGAGCCCTTCGAGGGCGGCGAAGGACGCGACCAGCTGATCGAGCTCGGCTCGGGCAACCTCATCGAGGGCTTCGAGCAGGGGCTGCTCGGCGCCGCCGCCGGCGAGAGCCGCACGCTCGAGCTCACGTTCCCCGCTGACTACCCCCGCGCCGAGCTCGCGGGTCGCGCCGCCAGCTTCGACGTCAAGGTCAAGGAGGTCAAGCGCAAGGAGCTCCCAGACGCCGACGACGACCTCGCCGTCGATACCGGCTTCGACAGTCTGCAGGAGCTGCGCGAGGACATCCGCGGGCGCCTGCTCGAGGATCACGAGCGCCGCATCGAGGAGGATTTCCGCCAGGACGCGCTCGACGCCGCTGCCGCGCACGCCACCATCGAGGTCCCCGCCGCGCTCATCGAGGGCCGCGCGCGCGAGATGTGGGAGCGCATCCTGCACTCTCTTTCCCATCGCGGTGTCTCCCGTGAGGCCTACCTCGGGATCTCCGGTCGCAGCGAGCAGGAGAGCCTCGCCGAGCTTCTTCCCGAGGCCGAGCGCGCGCTGCGCCGCGAAGCCGTGCTGACCGCCGTCGTGGAGGCCGAGGGCATCAGCCCTGACGAAGACGAGTTGCTGGAGTCGCTCGCTCCCGCCGCCGAACGCGAAGGGCTCGACGCGCCGGAACTCCTCGCTCGCCTACGGGACGCCGGGCGTGTGGATGAGCTGCGCGAGGATCTCGCGGCCCGCCGCGCCATGGATTTGATCGCCCAGGAGG
>DASXOX010000084.1:0-4417 GCA_036493975.1 Solirubrobacteraceae bacterium | reverse complement strand
GACATGTTGGCCAGGAACTCCGACTTGTACTTCGAGGACAGCGCGAGCTGGGCCGCCTTCTCCTCCAGGCCCAGGCGCGCGAACTCGATCTCGCGGTTCTTGGTCTCGATGTCGCGGTTGCGCTCCTCCAGCAGCGCGGCCTTCTGCTGGAGCTCCTCGGACTGCGTCTGGAGCTCTTGGGTCAGCGACTGGGACTGCTGCAGCAGCTCCTCCGTGCGCATGTTGGCGGTGATCGTGTTGAGCACGACGCCGAGCGTCTCCATCAGCTGTTCGAGGAACGTGCGGTGGATCTCGCTGTAGGGCTGCAGCGACGCGAGCTCGATCACGCCGAGCACCTGCTCCTCGAAGAGGATCGGCATCACGATGATGTTCGCCGGGCGCACCCCGCCCAGGCCGGACGCGATCCGGATGTAGCTGAGTGGGGCGTCCTCGATCAGGATCGACTTGCGCTCGACGGCCGCCTGGCCGACGAGCCCCTGGCCGAACGCGAACATCGTCGGAACGTCCTTGCGCGGCTGGTATCCGTAGCTCGCGATCAGCCGCAGGCGCGGGCCGGGGTCGTCCTCGTCGGCAGGGCCTGCGAGGAAGAAGGCGCCGTGCTGGGCGGAGACCGTGGGCGTAAGCTCGGACATGATCAGCTGCGTGACCGTGCGCAGCTCGCGCTGGCCCTGCATCAGACCGGAGATGCGCGCGAGATTGGTCTTCAGCCAATCCTGCTCCTCGTTGCGCTTGGTCGTGTCGCGCAGGTTGGCGATCATCTGGTTGATGTTGTCCTTCAGTTCAGCCACCTCGCCCTGGGCCTCCACGGAGATCGAGCGCGTCAGATCGCCCTGCGTCACCGCCGTGGAGACCTCGGCGATCGAGCGCACCTGGGTCGTCAGGTTTCCGGCGAGCTGGTTGACGTTCTCGGTCAACCCACGCCACGTGCCCGACACGCCCTCCACCTCCGCCTGACCACCGAGCTTGCCCTCGGTCCCCACCTCACGCGCCACACGCGTCACCTCATCCGCAAACGACGACAGCTGGTCCACCATCGTGTTGATCGTGTCCTTCAGCTCCAGGATCTCACCCTTCACGTCGACCGTGATCTTCTGTGAGAGATCGCCCTGCGCGACCGCCGTGGTCACCTGCGCGATGTTGCGCACCTGGTCGGTCAGGTTGTTGGCCATGAAGTTCACCGACTCCGTCAAGCCGCGCCAGGTTCCCGACACGCCCTTCACCTCGGCCTGGCCGCCGAGCTTGCCCTCGGTCCCGACCTCGCGTGCCACGCGCGTGACCTCGTCCGCGAACGAGGACAGCTGATCGACCATCGTGTTGATCGTGTTCTTCAGCTCCAGGATCTCGCCCTTCACGTCGACCGTGATCTGCTGGGAGAGATCGCCCTGCGCGACCGCCGTCGTCACCTGCGCGATGTTGCGCACCTGGTCGGTCAAGTTGGAGGCCATCAGGTTGACACTGTCGGTGAGGTCCTTCCAGGTCCCCGAGACGCCCTTGACCTTCGCCTGACCGCCGAGCTTGCCCTCGGTCCCGACCTCGCGCGCCACACGCGTCACCTCGTCCGCGAACGAGGACAGCTGATCGACCATCGTGTTGACCGTCGTGCCGATTCGCAGGAACTCACCCTTCACCGGCTGCCCCTCGATCTTCAGCGCCATCTTCTGCGAGAGATCGCCCTCGGCGACCGCGACGATCACGCGCGCGACCTCGGTGGTCGGGCGCACGAGGTCGTCGATCAGCGCGTTGACCGAGTCGATGCTCGTCGCCCACGCGCCGCGCGCGTCCGCGAGCGCGGCGCGCTCGGTCATGCGACCCTCGCGCCCGATGATGCGCCCGACGCGCACGAGCTCCTTGGCCATGCGCTGGTTGGTCGCCACGAGCTCGTTGAGCTCCGCCGCTATCTCTCCCAGCAGGTCGCGCCGACGCGTGTTCAGGCGCGCCGAGAAGTCCCCGGCGCGGGCCGCCTTGAGCGTCTGCAGCAGGTCTTCGAGGACAGCCTCATCGGCGGCGCGCTGACCGTGCGCGGCGCTGTCCCCGTTGGTAGTCGCGGCGCCACCGGACGCCGCACCGTCGTCGCTTCGCCTCGCCGCCGCGCGTGTGCGGCGCCCCGCCGTTGATGTCGCCATCGCGTCTCCTGCTCGGAGCCTCGTCCCCTGGCCGCACGGTGCCTGACGCCGACGCCTGCAAGCCGGACCGAACGAAGGTGGAGCTACCCGTTCGCAAGGGTTGGCAAACCTTCACGTCGAGTTAGACACGAGGAAGCTGCAGCTCGAGCAGCTCCCCGCCGTCCTCGTGGTCGACCTGGAGCGTCGTGTGCTCCAAGCCGAAGCGCTCGCGCAGCAGCCCCTCCAGCTCGCGGCGCGCCGCATGACAATCCGCCTCGCGCTTGACGAGCACGTGCGCGGACAACGCTGGGAAGCCCGCCGAAAGCTCCCAGACATGCAGGTCGTGTACCTCGACGACCTCGCGATGAGCCGCCAGGGAGCGCCCGACCTCTTCGGGATCCAGACCGCGCGGCGCGGCCTCTAGGAAGACGCGGCCGGAGTCGCGCAGCAGCCCAACCGCCGAGCGCCCCATCAGGGCAGCGACGAACAACGACGCGATCGCGTCAGCACGGTCGAAACCACTCAGCAGGATCACGATTCCGGCAAGCGCCGTGCCGATGAACGCAAACAAGTCGGTGAGGATGTGCTGAAAGGAGCCCTCGACACTCATGTGCGACTCGCGCCCGGCCCCGGAGAGCGCGAGGGTCGCGCCCCCGTTGACCACGATCCCCGCTCCCGCGACCACGACCATCACCCAGGCCGACACCGCCGGCGGCGAGATCAGCCGCTGCACCGCCGAGTAGACGATCGCGACCGCCAGCACGAGCAACGTGATCCCGTTGACCTGTGCTGCCAGCACCTCGACGCGCTGAAAGCCATACGTCATCGCGCCGCGCGCCGGGCGCGCCGCCAGCCTAAGCGCGACGAACGCGAGGCCCAGGGCCGCAGCATCGGTGAGCATGTGCGCGGCGTCGGAGATCAGCGCAAGCGAGTGCGCCAGCACGCCGGCGGTGACCTCGACCGCCATGAAGACGAGGATCAGCGCCGTAGCGAGAGCGAGCCGCCGCGTCGACGCGGGCGGGCCGTGCAGGGGGCCCCGATGCGACGGGCCATGCGCGTGCCCGGCGTGGCTCACTCTTCGACGAGCGCGCGACGGCGACCGACGAGCAACACAGCGAGCACGACGACGATCACGACGATCACGATCGCGCCGGCGATGTAGCGCAGTTTGTGATGCGTCGCGGTGCTCTTGTGGGTCGCAGCCGCGACTGTGAAGGATGCGTTGTGCGCCTGCGCCTGGGCTTCGAGCTTGGCGACTTCCGCCGGTGGATAGGTGGCCGTCATGTGGCGCCCGTCGTCGAGGGAGATGTGGGCCTTGTAGCCCTGAGGATGCAGGACGACGGCGTGGACTTCGCCCTTGCGGAGCTCTACGAGGAACGCTTGGTAGCTCTCGCGCTGGAAGTGGATTGCGGTGGCGGCGAGCGCCGGCGCCGCGAGGATCCCGCCGAGGAGCAGTGACAGGCACACCACCACACCAAGCGCACGCGGGCGGGGAAGTCTGACCGAGGAGCGTCGGATCGAGTGGCCCATCCGCGACACCCTAGCGCCAGGAGCGGAGCGCAGGCGCTATATGCGCTTGGTATCCCGCCGGTAGGCACGGCGGGCGAGCGCGGCAAGCACGACGGTCCAGACGGCGATCACAATCCAGCCCTTCGCTTCCCATGAATGGCCGCCGAGAGCGACGTGATTGGCACGGACAAGCCAGTAGGACGGCAGCAACTGGGCCAGTTCGGGAAGGAAGCCGCTGCCTGTGATCGGGAACCAGGTGCCACCGAGGAAGGCGAGCAGCCCGACGCCACCGCCCATGGCGGGCCCGATCGAGTCCGGTGTGAGCAGGTGGCCCATCAGAATCCCGAGCGCCGCGAACGGCGCGAGCCCGACAAGGATCAGCAGGATCATCCGCAGCCAATCTTCGGCGGCGAGGTGGACACCCAGGGATATACCGGCGACGAACAGCACGGCCATGCTGAGCATCGACATCAGATAGGCCGTGAGGATCTTCGCGCGGAAATAGGCGCGCGTGGAGAGCGGGCTGATGCGCAGCTGGCGGTTCCAGCCGACGGCGCGCTCAGAGGCGATGCGGGCGCCGCTGGAGAGCATCGAGCTCATCGTCCCGAAGGCGACCATGCCGACCATGTAGTAGAGCGGTGCCGAGATCCCGGTTTTGAGGAAATTGTGATTGTTCTGTTGCGGGCCGGCGATCAGCAGGAAGAGGAGCAGCGGGAAGCCGAGAGAGAGGATGAAGAAGCGGCGGTTGCGCAGGGTGCGGAGCAGCTCGAAGCGGGTGTACGCAAGCGACCCCGCCGCGCGGGCGC
>DASXOX010000083.1:0-64071 GCA_036493975.1 Solirubrobacteraceae bacterium | reverse complement strand
GGTGACACAGCTCCCAATATCCCGTACTCTGGCCGTGTCCTGCTGTCGCCCAAACTGGCGCCGAAAGGTCGCGCTCAAAGGCGCAGGTTCCTTCTGGATCGCTCAGGTTGACCGGATCGTCGCCTGAGTATGTATATGGGTTGGCTTCCTGCAAGTTCGTCTCGCCAGCTTGGGACGGATCGGGTTGTGTCCAGCGTGCGATATTGGGGTCGTAGAAGCGTTGGCCGAAGTGGTCTAGGCCACCGGGTGTCTGGTAGGCGCCGAGGTAGCCGAAGGTCGGAATGGTGCTGCTTGTATTGCCCCACGGATCATAGCTGATGAGAGCGCTTTGTTTCAACGTTCCTGTCGTGTCAGTGGTTCCCGTGATGGTGCCTCGGTCGTCAGCGAGATAGTATTGGGTTTCGCTGCCTACTCGCTTGTCGAGCAGTTCGCCTGCTGGGCCTCTCGTGAAGTAGGTGGTGGCGCCTGCGGAGGGAATGGTTGCGCTTACTCCGACTTGGGAGTTCTCGATTTTGGTGGAGCCGACGGACGACAAACCGGTGTTGGTCGAGTCTTCGTATGCCAGAGCTTGTGGCGTGGCTTCGCCTCCCACCGACAGCGGTGTGTTGAGCTGGCTTACTTGGTTAGCCGCATTGAACGAAAGTTCTAGAACGGCATTGCCTGGTAGCAGCGGGTTGCCGGGCAATTTAGCGTGACCTGAATTGTCTCCGTTTGCGGTGTGCCCAACTTTGACTGTTGCCGCAGTGAGTAGCTGATTTGCTACATCGTACGTGTAGTTTTCAACTACAGGGGTTCCTGGCACACCGTTTGTATAGGGCGTGTAGATCTTCTGTAGAAGGTTTGATCCCCCTTCTTCTTCTGATCCGTGGCCCGCACAGGAGTTGTAGCAATACTTGTACTGTTCGACCTCCTGTGCTCCGACTGTGTTACTCGCATATACGTCCACCTGGATTAGACGCTCAAGGTAGTCGTACCGGTATCCGATTGCCTGGCCAGCCGTGCTAGTCACCCACTGGCGCAGGGCAGTAGTCGGACCTGAGCCTTGCCCGAGCGTGTGTGAGCTGTAATCGTATTTCCAGGACTGCAAGGGTGTACCCTGCCCGGTCTTGAGGCTTTCCACACTACTGACACTGCCGTCGTTGTTATATTTATAGGCAGTCGTTAGTACCGTCGTGCCTTCTTTATTGGGATACGTAATAGACGTCAATAGCCCCTGCGGGTGCGCGTTGGTTACTTCGCCTAGATCGTAATGGTACTGAATACTGTATGGGCTGGTCGCCGGATCGGTGACGGTCGAGACTAGACCATCGTGGTTATAGGCGTAGCTGGTGGTTCCGCCGGCATTGATAAGCGAGGCAAGTGTGCCGTCGACGTTGTAGGTGTAGACAATGCTCGCGAACTGCCCCGGGGATCCCGGCACGGGTATCGTCTGAGCGATATTGGGCAGCTTGTCCGTAAGTCGGTCACCTAGCCCGTCGTACGCGTATTCGCTTGTTTGAATTGTTTCTCCGGTTTTTTCGCATTTTTGACACACTTCGCGCTTGATGCGGAAACCATCGGAATCGTATTTGTAACGAACCCCGCTTTCGTCCGCAAAGAGGATTTTGATGAGCCGACCGTCTTCATCATATTTGTAAGACGTAACCTTCCCGCGGCCGTCTGTCGTTGTTTCGACAAGATTGCGTGAATTATATATGTATTTCGTAGGCCCTAGCGGGTTGATTGAGGCTAATGGTGGATTGACTTCGCTGAGATTGCCATTGGTTGCGTAGTGGTAGGCAGTGGTGTGCGACATTGGCCCGAGCTGTGCGCTTTCGAGCAAACCTTTGCTGCTCCATTTAAATATACCCTGCTCAGGCTGTGCGATACCGGTCTTCAGCGCCTTCTCGGTCAAGAGATCCCCAGTGGAGTTATAGGTCATGCTCTCTTGCTGTCCTTGGGCGTCAATGGCGGTGCTCGGAAGGTACGGATTCGAACTGTCGCCGTAGATATCGCCGGCTGTGTCTCCCAATGGTTCGCTGCTGGAGATCAGGCGGCCGGTATTGTCGGGTTCGTAGGTGTTTTTGCTTTGGAAGTTGATGGGGCCGTTGAGGCCGGTCGGATTCTCAGCGATCGGGTGACCGGCAGTGTTGCTGCCGTATGTTATGCCTTCGCGTTCGTTGCCATACGGCCCATTACTGGTCGAGTAGTAGTCGAAGTAATGGGTAGGTCGACCGTATGTGTCAAAGCAGTCAGTGCTTTTGCGATTCAAGGGGTCGATGACGGTCGTCCCGTATTCGTTGACGCTGCATGGAGCGGTGCCGGGAGCGTTATAGGTGTATTTCGTGGTCGCATTCTGCGTGCTACTGACAGTTTGCGTGATTGATTCAACGCGCCCCCAGATTCCCGATGTAACCGGATTGACATAGCTGATTTTGAGGACACGCCCACCCGGTGTTTTAATTTCCGTGAGTAGGCTTGTGGTCGCCGGGTTTCCTTCCCCAAATTGCGTGTAGCTGTACGTGGTGACCTGTTTGTTTGGATCGGTATAGGACGTAAGTCTACCGGAGGTGTCATAGCCGTATTTCCATTCGCGGCCTGTGTTGTCCGTGATCGATACAATCTGATTGCTGCAGTTGGCCGTCATCGAGGCTTGCAAGAAGCCGGCTTTTCCTTCGTTTTTGTCTTCGGTTCTTTTCGCCCATAGCACGGGGTTATGCGTGCAGCCTTCATTGTTCGTCGTCACTACCCATCCCAGGCCGTCCCGGTCGAGTAGCCTGTCGAAAGCCCCAGCTTCTACTTGTTCAGACCACCTCACTCGCAGCCCGTTGTCAAACATGAGCTGGTTTTCCTT
This sequence comes from Solirubrobacteraceae bacterium, assembly GCA_036493975.1. Taxonomy (GTDB): domain Bacteria; phylum Actinomycetota; class Thermoleophilia; order Solirubrobacterales; family Solirubrobacteraceae; genus Palsa-744. Next base: position 61,238 of record DASXOX010000083.1, on the reverse strand, counting down.
GCCAGTGCCTTCGTGTTCTGTCCCGTGTTCTTGCGCTTTATTGGTCCAGACCGCGTCCACGCCTTCCGGTGCCGCCGTCCCGTTGACTCCTTCAGCGTTAAGTGCAGTATGGGGATGTTTTATTCGGTACACCGATCCACCAGGATCATCTATGGTCGGATTTGAATTTGGGTCTCGACAGAGATTGCAAGTTGTCTCTCGACCGTATGAGAACTTCCACCCCATACTCAGATCAAGTGGTGTCCCCGTCCTCATACTGTTATACAGGCGCGTCTCAGTAAAGGGCAATCCGGGTGCGGCCAACGCGAGGTCAGTGTTTTCGTACTCAAAATTGCCAGTCCGCAGATTCACCGAGGCGCTGGAGCTGTCAGTTAGTTTGTAAGTGTCGTACTTGAAATTTCGTTGTTTTCCGGTCGGCACATGCCACAGGATCGTTAGTTTTGGTGCGAAGCTCGCGCTATCATTGATTATCATGTAGGCAGTTTTTGAGTGTACTTCTGTATTGATTACGTGACTGGCTGCTAGGCCGACATTGCCACCGAATTGATTGCCGACCCAACCTTGGGCCATTTCGGTGATGTTGTATTCGTTGTACGCGAAGCCCGCTTCCTTGCAGCCGTGAAAATCTTCTGCGGCGCATCCGCCTAGTGCTGTGATCGGTATGCCACCAGTGGTGTTGAGCTGCGAAGGCCCCCAGGAGATAGGCGGCCCTTCGCTGGGCACAATCGCGTCGTACCAGTCAGCAGTGTTGTTCCAGACATGGGAGGTCGGGTATAGGAACGCAGAAACAGGCACCTTGTTTTCGCTGGTTTCTCTCCCGCCGCTGCGTACGGTGGTGGTCTCAACATCCAGGCTTGCCGTAGCGTCATCTATCGTTGCGTACGATGGGATGGTCGAGAGGTTCCATTGAACGAGACCTAGCGTTTCGTCGGCATAGGTTCCGTTTGCCTGTTCCTGGGTCTGCGTATAGGCCACTACTCCCGTGTTGCATTCTGACTGCGACGGCGCAGCGCGAAGAAGAGTGCAAGCGGTACTAGCGCTGGCTTCAAGAGTCGGATCGACCGTTACCGGCCATGCTCTATCTGCGCTAGCAAGCCAAGCGCCGTCGATAGAGAGCGTCAATTCCCAGCCACCCGACTCGGGCGTGAGTGCGTAATAGGCCCTTCCTGGGGTATCGGCGGCGTCGTGAACGGTCGGGGCCGGAACGACGAAGGCAGTGGACCCATTGCCGTCTCGGCCGGTAATCGACCCATCTGCGTCCAACGTCAAAGAGAGCCCGGCGCTCGCGTGAATGTCGTATCGAAATACCGACGGCGCCGAGCCATCATCCAACGTAAGAGTCTCCTTGATCCCCGAGGGTACCGCCGCAAGCGAGACAGCAGTATGCGGCAGTGCTTCTGGATAGACGGCAGTATTGCCAGAGACCTCAGCAGTCGCAGAAGCGCCACTAAGGCCAAAAGACAAAGACTGACCATCCTGGGCGAGTTGGACTTCTTCAGCACCAAGCGTCCGAGGCAATGTCGCTTGGTCCGCGTCAGCGATATTTTTCAAACCCCCACCCTGCGGCACGAGATTGTCGTTAATGGGCTGCCAGCGCCCCAAAGCATCACGAAAATTTATGGGACTGGTAGAGATGACGGTCTCTGCGGCCCCATTTGTTGCCTCGAACGTTCGAGACGTTGCCGTTCGCAATCCCGCGATTTCTTCCCCAGGAGGACTCTGAGTACCAGACAACACCGTAGGTTCGCTCCCGCCGAGTTCCTGCGACAAGCCAAGGCTCGACACCCCAGCTTGGAGTCCGGGAGCCAGCACGTCTTCAGCCGCATATGCAGGCGTAAGACACAGAAGCAGACAAAGGAATGAAAGCCCTACAAATACTGGGATGTGCCTCGCCACGTCTACTCCCCTTACGGTCGTTCAAGCGCACACAGCGCCGATAGTGGATCTCTATTGGTAAGTCGTCGCTCTATCCCGTGCGCGGGGCGGACAGGGAGAAGGCTCCCGCCCTGTCCGCCCCGACTGCGCGGCCTTACCCGCCCCCAAGAACGCTGGTTGTGATGCTTGGTGGCGGATCGAACGCAGGGTGGAGTCTCGCCCGATCCGCCACCAAGGCCCAATCGCGGCCTACAGTGACTCACACGTCGCCGCCGTGGCTCCCTGCGGCCTAGGGCAAGGCCAGAAGGGATCTGCCGGCTTGCCGCTCTCCAGGAGCGGCCTATATGGCTAGCGTGTGCGGTCATTGCCTATAGCAAGCTAGCCTGCCGCGCCAGCGATAGGAAGGCTGGAATCGGCATAGTCTCAATCCAGACAATTGGCGTCTAAAGACGTCAACGAACCACCTGTACGGCGCTCAAATGTTCGGCGGGCCAGGGGCCAAAGAGCTACGTCGCGCAATCCTTTACCTGATTTGGCGCAACGGCTTGACGGATACGGAGGATCTTCATCGTTGGCCAGATAAGGCTACCCATCACATCAGTGATGCAAGCCCTTGTAAGTCGCGCGTGAGAACGATTGGCGTGATGTGATGAGAGGTAAAGACTCACCATCGCGACGAGAATAATAGTGTGGCTTGCGTTTTCTGAGAGACTTTGTGCTTGTCGGATGGCTTCAGTGGCGATGAAGCTCATGCGACGGGCCGTTTCGTGATGTGAGCTGTAATGCTTTACTAGACTGTGCTGACCCTGTGTAAGGTCCTCATCGAGATCGATTAGACTGTCGAGAAGTGTATGCAGCGCGCCGATCCAGGGAAAATAGGCTTGCTCGATTCTGTTCGCGTGTCGATACTTGAGTCGGGGATTGGCCGCGCCCGCCACTAGCGCAAAGATTGCCAGCGACGAGCCACACGCGGCGCCCATCTCCCACCAGCGGAGGTCCAAATTGATCGGTCTCTCGCCTGCCGCCCATAGGGAAAATGGAATGTAGTCGGCGTGAGCTTCGTGATTAAGTAATGCTTGATATTCAACGATGCGAGTGGCGTTACGTTGAGTAAAGCTCAAAACAACATTGTATGAGGGCAAGGTGGACACAGCGTTGCGGCAGGCGTCGACTAGCTCCTGTAGGTAGCCTGCGTCGTCGCATGTTGGGTAATCTGCGTAATAGGTATTGTGCGGGACGCCGGGCGTTAGGGCAACAACGAGAGCCGAGTGCAAGCAACGAGCACTACTAGTGTTGCCAGAGGACTGCTCTGCGAGTGTATCGACGTAGTCGTAGATTGCCTGGAAGGCGACATGCGCGTGTGTGATCGTCTTTCGATGGCGCTTGGGGACGAAGGCAGCGAACGCTGAAGCGCCATCAAGATTGGCGCGCTCTGTCGTTAGATTCTGTAGTGCAAACAGACGGAGCAGCGGGTCGGGTATCTGGCGGGCACGACGGCGCCAGTTGCGAGTCTCAAGGCATACACGAGGATAGACACCGAGCCAATAGCGTGTAGCGGCAGACGCAAAAGCAGCGACCAACGCTATGTGCTTTGCTCGGCGCCTCATCACGGGATGAGCATCGCGCGAAACTTGTCTGGTGTGGGATCATTCTTGAAAACTTGCTTGGGCCGGTACAGTCGCCGCGGAGTAGCCTGGCAGAGCCACGACCGCGAGCGCGATGCCGGCGACAAGGCCGAGCGTGAGCAGTACGTTGAGACCTCCAAGCGAGAATGGCGCTGGAAAGCCCGTCGTGAGCTTCAGCCAGCGGTTTGCGAGCGCGTGTCCGTACACGCCGAGGATTGCGCCGTCTGCACAGCCGATGCTTAGCACAATCGCGCTCTCGATAAGCAGGGAGCGCCACAGCTGCCAGCGGTCGTAGCCTTGAGCTTTCAGCGCGGCAAGCCGTGCTCGACGCTGCCAGATAGAGGTGCTGAGCGCGAGTGCGAGCGCGAGCGCGGCTGCAATGATCAGCAGGGTCGCAATATCCGCGAGGCTCTGTAGGCCCTCGCGCGCGTTGTTGTCGAATTGCGCCTCGCGCTCGTGCGTAGTCTGGACGCGGAGCCCTTGCCGTGGCGCGATGGCCTGTTGCACCTCGTGCTTTCCGACGAGGGGAGTCATGCCCGGCTTAAGATTGACTTCAATGGCGGCCAAATTAGGTGTCTGCCAATAGCGTCGGTAGTCGTTTGTGTTGAGGATGACGACGCCCGGTGGCCAGCCGATATTCGTTGTGATTGCGGCCACTCGCAGGGGGACCAGCCCGGATGGTGTGGGAAGGTCAAAAGTGTGACCTACGGAGAGATGATGTTCGGCTGCGAATACGCTTGAGACCGCGATCCAGCCGCTTCGCTGGAGCAGCGCCGAAGCGCCACGAGCGTTGCCTTCTATGAGCTGGCCGGCGGGAACGATCGCACGGTTTGCCGGGGAGCGCGCGATGACCCACATTCGACGCAGGCCGATATCCAGCAGCCCACCTTGATAGGCGCGTGCGGAGACGACGCCGGGCTCGCGTGCAATCTTCGTTAGTGTCTGTTCTGGGCTAAAGCTGTTGGTAGTGAGGTCGTTGCCGGTCGTTGTGACCCAGATGTTCGTCGTACCGAGGTATTCAGCGAAGGTGGCATTTAGGCCTCGCGTGAGGTCGCTTCTCGCGCCGCCGATCGCGACGCTGCCGTAGATGGCAAGAGCCGCGACTGCTGCCAGCGCTACAGAGCGAGTCGTTGTCGCGTCCAGTTCGATGACTGCGACTGACAACATGCTCCCGCGAATACGCTTGCTGATCGGCTTGAGGCCGGCTGTGACAGCATTGAAAATCAGCGGAATCAAACAGACCGCGGCGAGTGCGAGCAGGATTCCGCCAACGACAGTCAGCGCCGTATCGAGGAGCACGGCGATCGTTACCGCAACGACGATCCCGGCTCCCAAGGCGCCCAGCTTGGCAGTTGTTTTCTTGCTGACGTTTTGGCCGGGTTCGCCCGGCTTATGCAGTACAGCGTCGGCCGGGCCGCCTGAGCGCAGGTCGATCACGGGCGCCAGGCAAGCAACAAGCGTAGCCAAGACACCAAAACCGACCGCTATCAGGACGGTAGAAACGTGAATGACCTGATTCGTGCCGACCGGGAAAGCGACGGCCAGATAGATCGGCACCTGATGCAGCACGGTATGCGCCAGCACGTCCCCAAGGGCCACGCCGGCCAGAGAAGCCAGCAGCCCGAGAACGGATGCCTCGAAGGCAAGCATTGTTCGTAGCTGGCGTGAGGTGTAGCCCTCGGTGCCTAGCTCTGCGATCAGGCGGCGGCGCTCCGGTACCGTCAGCAGCATGGCAGTGAACGCGAGCAGGCAACCGACCATGATGCTGATACCGGCGAACAGCGTTGTGGACTGATTGGTCGGCTTTGCGGTGGCGTTCAGGAGTTGCAGTTCGTTATCGGCTGGCTCGACATCCGCGCGACCGGCAGCGAGCCGACGAAGCTCAAGCGCGACCTGCTGCTGGACGCCAGGCTCGGCCCGTATCAGAACTTGGGTGACGCGGTGCGGCTCGCCGACGAGCGTTTGAGCGGTCGGCAGCAGTGTCACCGCAACGTGGCTATTCGCAAGCGCACCGATTACACCGCTGTTCAGGACACCACGAACAGCGACACGATGGGCTTGGCCGGCGGCTAGGACCGTCACGCTCGCGCCTGGTTTGGCGCCGATCGCCGCGCCGACTGAAGATGGAAGCCCGATGCCACCTGTGAGCAGTGACTCTCCCGCGCCGAGGTCTTGCGTGGCGGAGCCGCCAAACCCGACGATGCCAGCGGTCACTCCGACGAGCTGGATCGACTGGCGTCCGGCTGGTCCGACGACAGTCGCGTTTACGCGCAGGAGGTAGGCGGCATCTTTGACGCCCTTGAGTGTGCCGGCCTGGTTGGCGAGGTCCTCGCTGAAGCCATCGGTTGAGCGTGCCGCGAGCTGGAGCTGCGCCGAGCCGATGACGGAATGGACGGCTTCGCCGGCCGAGGCCGTGAGGCTTGAGTTCGCGACCAAGACTCCGAAGACAAGTGCGACGCCTACCGCGATGCCGCTACCGGCGAGCAGCTCTTGTATCGGATGATCGCGAAGCCTGATGCGGTACAGGCGAAATAGGGTGCTTATGCGCAACCCCGCGATGTGAGGACGAAAGGATCGCGTGCGTCTCATGGCGCCAGCACGCCGAGGTCGGCGTCTAGTCCGTCGGTTAGGTGGCCGTCGCGGAGCGTATAGAGGCGATCGACAAACCCTGTTGCCTGCGGGTCGTGCGTGACCAAAACGCCGGGGATCTTGCGCTCATGACAAATGTCGCGCAGCAGGGCAAGCGTTTCGCGGCTGCGTTTGGAATCAAGGTTGCCGGTCGGCTCGTCCATGAGCAGCATGCCGGGCTCGTTTACGAGCGCTCGGGCGATGGCAACCCGTTGGCGCTCCCCCATCGACAACTCCGCCGGCCTGCTGTTTAGTCGCTCGCCCAGGCCGACGCGGTCAAGCCAGGGGCGGGCTGCGCGGTGTGCTTCGTTCATGCTCCGCTTGTCCGAGAGAAGCTTGAGCGCCGCGTTGTCCAAAGCGCTGCCGCCCGGCATCAAATGAAAAGATTGGAAGACGAAGCCGATCTCGCGGCGGCGATACAAGGCAAGCTCGCTCGCCGAGAGGCCAGAGATGTCCTGGTCGGCAAACCAAATCGAGCCAGCTTCGGGCTTGATGAGGCCGCCCGCGAGAAGCAGCAGAGTCGTCTTGCCCGACCCGCTTGGCCCGTACAGCGCAACGAATTCTCCAGGCTCGACGGTCAGCGAAACGCCGTCAACGGCGCGAACCGTCTCGACCCCAGCGCGGTAGTGCTTGACCACCTCGCGCAGCTCCAGGGCACTCATGCGCCGCGATTCTCGGCGCTAGCGCGCGGGAACTGCAGCACCTTCCTCCGCGAATCGGTGGTCCGCACCCGGCCGTCGCTGATCGAGAACACCCGTGGAGCGCCTTCGATCGCGTGAGCCTCCTGGGAGGCGATGACGACAGCGAGCGACTTGTCACGCCCAAGGGTCCGCAGCAGCTCGTAAAGCTCGCGCGATGCGCTCGGGCTCGCCAGCATCGCGGGTTCATCGACCAGCAGCAAGCGAGGCTCGCACACAAGCGCGCGAGCCAGCTCGACACGGACCCGCTCGCTCAGCTTCAGGCTGCCGGTCTTCTCGTACTCGACCTCGGCTGCACCAACTCGCTTGAGCGTCCTCCGGGCGGCAACTTCGGCTTCGCCGAAGCTCACATGCCGGTTGCAGGCGAACGCGAGCGCTACATGCTCGACGACGGGCCGGCTACCCTTCGGGGTCCAGTCCAGTAAGGCGAGTGCGATCCCTCCGCGACGACGCTGCAGCGCCCGCTCATCATCGGACATCTTCGCGATGTCTTTGCCGTCAAAGATGATCGTGCCCGAGTCCGGCCGTTCGATGCCGGCCGCGAGGCGCAACGTCGTTGACTTGCCTGAGCGGCGCCTACCCCAAAGCCCGACATAGTCGCCGGGATCGACCTCGAAGGACACATCGGCCAACACTGCGATGTCCTGCGTCCCGTCGCGAACAGTCTTGGAGACGCTCTTGAAGGAAAGCAGCGACATTCCCGCCCTGCCTCTACGAGGATTCCGCGATGTACTCTTCGATGTCGCGACGCGTCTCCTCGATACCGGCCATTTCAGCATCAAGACGCATCGCCACGGTCTGCCGCACTCGACTAAGCAGCCTGCCACGCCACGCGACCGGTGCCGCATCGACCGCCCTGATTGCCTCCAGGTCAGCAATGACGTCCTCTTCATATCGGTCGAGCATCTCCAACAACGAGGGTGCTTCCTCTGGCTGCGAGAAGATCAACCGCGCCTCGATGTCCGCACGCACGAGCGTCAATGAGACGGGCGCCTGCATCCACTCCGCCCGCGCCTGAACCGCCTCGGGCGTGGGATGGTAGACCTTGCGATCGCGTTTGGGACCGTCCCCTGGCAGCTCCTCGGACCACACCAGGCCATCCCTTTCAAGCGATTTGAGCACCGTGTAGAGGTGTTTAGCGTAGATGCGCCAGCTTGGCCCGACCCACCTCTTGAGTCGCCTGGCGACATCGTAGCCGTGGCCGGGGGCTTCGAGCAGCACCGCAATGACCGCGGCTCTGAGCGGCGAGCGGTCAGAGACCAACGTCGGTTTCTTCTTCTGGGATGCCACGAGGCTCGATCCTATGGAACTTGACGGCCGTCCGGAGACGCGACGGAAGCCTACCGGCCCCGCAGCTCGATCGCCTGTCATGTTTCTAATTCTCGAAACGTCCCCCTCTCCGGTCATTGGCGCACCGCTCATCTCAGTGGATGGCCCGCGATGCGCCCGGTGGTGCGGAGTTCGTGAGAGACAGACCGAGACAGGTTGTGCAAGCGCCGGGTACGCTGTTCGGGAATGTGGATGCTTGTCGACAAGTCAGCGATCACCTCGACCTCACGAACCCATCTCGCGCCGCGCTGGGGCGTAGCGTCGGCGCTCGCGTTGCTAGCTGCTGCTTGGGCCTGTTTCGCGGGCGCGTCGGCGCAGCCGGCAGCGCGGGTTGCGCGCACGCTGAACGTGACCGATGAAGCCCACTTGCACCTGACCGGCACCCAAGGCGAAGTGCTCCTTGAGGAAGGTACTGCGTCGGGCGCGATGCCGGGCACTGTCAAGGTCCGCTTCACCGTCGGCGCGAGCGTGTCGGGATCGTTCACGATCTACCCACGCGGCGGCGGATCGATCAGCGGCCACGGATCCGCCCGACTGCACTCGACCAACACCTATTCGAGCTTCGGCGGATCGATGTACATCAACCACGGCACCGGACGCTACGCACACGCACGCGGACACGGCGGCTTCTACGGCACCGTCAACCGCCGCAACGACGCACTCGTCATCCAGACAACCGGCCGACTCACCTATTAGGGGTCGCGGCCCATGCGGCTGCCCAAGCTCACACAGATAGTGCTCGCACTCGCGGCGCTCGCGCTCTGGCCATCCCAAGCAGCATCGGCCACCGCGCCGACGGTCACGCTGCACGCGGCCCTGACCCCGGAGCAGTTGGGGCACGGGACGACAATGAAGTTCGGCTTCTCAATCAGCTTCTCGGCGGGGCAGTCGCCAGTTGCGCTCAGGGAACTTCATTTGCGCTACCCCGCGAACTTGGGGCTCGCGACGAGCGGCCTCGGCGTATCGAACTGCCGCGTCGCGGTACTCGAAGCCGATGGGCCGCCCGGCTGCCCGCGCAACTCGGTCATGGGCTACGGCTCGGCACTCGTCGAGGTCCCGCTCGGCTCAGAGATCCTGTACGAGCGGGTACGCGCAACGACGTTCATGGCGCCCCTCCAAGACGGCCACCTGGCGCTCCTCTTCTACGCCAACGGAGAATCCCCAGTCGCCGCAGAACTGGTCTTCCCAGCTCTCGTGCTCCCGGCCTCAGCACCATTCGGCGGGGACCTCTCAACCCGCCTACCGCTCATCCCGAGCATCCCCGACGCACCTGACGTCGCAATCCTCCAACTCAACACCACCATCGGCCCGAGCGGCGTCACCTACGACGAATACGCCAAGGGCCGCACAATCCCCTACCGCCCACGAGGCATCCTGCTCCCCCACCACTGCCCTCACGATGCCTTCCAGTTCGCCGGCCAATTCGCCTTCAACGACGGCACCACCGCCGAAGCCCATACCGTCGTACCCTGCCCCCGCACAAGGCATCTCCCCATGCGCCGATGACACCGACTGGGAAACGCTCCACTGCGTACTCGATGAGATCCCATACTGGATCGATGAGGACGAGGAGGAACAGCGTGAAGCGGGGAGAGGTCGAGTGGCTTCAGAATTGATCCCACGCTGATGGAGATCCTCACCCAGAGCACGGAGACGCCCTCTCGCCTAGGCTGAGCCCCGCCAGCATTCGCAGGCCGACCCTCCCCGCTGCGACGCCACGCACAATGCCCTCCGAGACCGACCTCCGGCTCCACAGGCCGCAGTAGGCGCCGACGATGCCGCAGACGGCACCCGACGCGGTACTCTCAAGCGGTACTCGCAACCCAGCTCTAGCTCGGTCGGGCAGTGCCCCCAAACTAAAAAAGACCTGATTTCCAGGTCTTTTTCGCAATGCGCCTGGAGGGAATCGAACCCTCGACCTGCGGCTTGAAAGGCCGCTGCTCTTTGGCACCCCGTAGGTTGCCGTTGACCACTGAGCTACAGGCGCATGAAATGCTGAGCGCGCATTGTAGTGGGCTGCGACGCGCCCGTGGGTCTGCTCAGACCTCGATCGCGGCGTAGACCTCGTCGAGCAGCTTTGCGCGGTCGGACAGCTGGTAGTTCTCCCGCAGATAGCGGTCTGCCTGCTCGCGCGATTCGCCGTTGAGCGCCATGTTGAGCGCGACCAGACGAGCGCCGTCGAGGTCTCCGCCGCCCGCTGGGGCCGGCTGCTGCGCGGCGATGGTGCCGGACTCGGATGTGCGCGCCGTCTCTACCGAGGGCGCCGGCGCCACCGGGCGTGGCACGGAGGTCGTCGGCGTAGGTGCGCGTGGTGCGACGTGCTGAGCGTCGGGCGCAGTCGCGCTGATTGAGGGAACCGGCGGCACAGCGGACGGCGGGACGGGGGACGGAGTGATGGCCGCCACCGGCGTCGGTGCCACAGCGGGCGATGGAGGGGCCTGCGACACCACATGCTGCGGCGGCAATCCTGCCGCGGGGGCCATCGGCGGGGGCGCGGCATCTCCCTGCACCACCCCCGCGGCGATGCGACCCGCGGCCGCGTCATAGAGCTGCCCCATCTCCCCCTCGACCGATCCGAGATCGGTCGCGAGGCGTCCGGCGCTGGCCTGGATGCTCTGGACGAGCGCGCCGACCTCGCCGTCCATCGACTCCACGCGGACGAGCAGCGCGGCGGTGGCGTGCGCGACCGCCGCGACGTGAGTCTGCGCGCGCTGGACGGCGTCGTTGCGGGTGCGCTCGGCGTCCTCGGCGGCCTCGTAGCGCATGCGCGCGGCGTCGTCGGTCGCGCTGCGCTCGATCTCGGCCGCGGTCGTCTCGGCGGCCTCGAGGATTCCCTGGACCTGGCTCGCGGCGGCGGACCCCAGCGACTCGCTCGTGCGCGCGATGGGCTGCTCGCGGAGCTCCTGGACTTCGGCGGCGAGCGCGCGCAGGTGGGCGTCGACCGCCACCGGGTCATAGCCGCGGCGGGCGATCGGGAAGTCGCGCTTTTCGATGCTTTGGCGGTCCAGGTCCACCGTTATCCAAGCCTACCCGACGGGGATGTCGACTCCGCCGGTCTCGGCGTCGCTGGCCTCGCCGCCGGCATCGGAGTCACCGGCTTCAGCGTCTTCCGCGCCGGCGTCGGAGTCACCGGGCTCAGCGTCGCTCGCCGTGCCAGCGTCGGCTGGACCTTCGGCGCTCTGCGCCTCGCGCAGGTCTCGGCGCAGCTCGCGAATCTCATCGCGCAGCTGCGCGGCGTACTCGAAGCGCAGGTCGTCGGCGGCGGCGATCATCTCCTCCTCGAGCTCCACGGCGAGGCGCTCGAGCTCGTGCCAGGACATCTCCTTGGCCTTTCCCCGCGCCGCGCTGCGCCGTTTGCGGCCGCCGCGGGGCACCTTGGACTCGCCCTGCAGGAACTCCGCGATGTCCGAGACGCCCTTGACGATCGATTCGGCCGTGATGCCGTGGGTCTCGTTGTAGGCGACCTGAATTTCTCTGCGGCGGTCGGTCTCCTCGATCGCGGCCTTCATCGCCTTGGTCTCCCTGTCGGCGTACATCAACACCTTGCCGTTGACGTTGCGCGCCGCGCGCCCGATGGTCTGGATCAGCGAGGTCTCCCCGCGCAGGAAACCCTCCTTGTCGGCGTCGAGAATCGCGACGAGCGAGACCTCGGGCAGGTCGAGGCCCTCGCGCAGGAGGTTGACGCCGACGAGCACGTCGTACTCCCCCAGCCTCAGGTCGCGGATGATCTGGATGCGCTCCAGGGTCTCGACTTCGGAGTGCAGGTAGCGCACGCGGAAACCCATCTCCAGGAGGTACTGCGTGAGGTCCTCGCTCATCTTCTTCGTCAGCGTCGTCACGAGCACGCGCTCGGAGCTCTCCACGCGGGCGCGGACCTCGTTCATGAGGTCGTCGATCTGGTTGCGCGTCGCGCGGACCTGGACCTCGGGGTCGACGATCCCGGTCGGGCGCACGATCTGCTCGACGATGCGTCCCGAGCGCGTGCGCTCGTATTCACCGGGGGTCGCCGAGACGAACAGCAGCTGCGGCGTGATCGAGAGGAACTCGTCGAACTTCTGCGGGCGGTTGTCCATCGCGCTCGGCAGCCGGAAGCCGTACTCCACGAGCGTCTGCTTGCGCGAGCGGTCCCCCTCGTACATCCCGCCGATCTGCGGGACCGTCTGGTGGGACTCGTCGACGAAGCACACGAAGTCCTTGGGGAAGTAGTCGATCAGGCAATACGGGCGCTCTCCCGGCTTGCGCCCGTCGAGGATGCGCGAGTAGTTCTCGATCCCCGAGCAGAAACCCATCTCGCGGAGCATCTCCATGTCGTACTGCGTGCGCTGGCGCAGGCGGTGGGACTCCAGCAACTTGCCCTCCGCCTCCAGCTGGGCACAGCGTTCGTTCAGCTCGGCGCCGATGTCTTCGACGGCCTTCTCGACCGTGCCCTCCCTGACGTTGTAGTGCGTCGCCGGCCAGATCGCGACGTGCTCGAGATCGTCTTCGATCAGCTCGCCCGTGAGCGGGTCGAAGTGCTGCAGGCGCTCGACCTCGTCGCCGAACAGAGTCGCGCGGAACGCGGTCTCGGCGTACGCGGGGAACACCTCCAGGGTCTCGCCGCGCACCCGGAACGTGCCGCGGGCGAGCACGGAGTCGTTGCGGGTGTACTGGATCGAGACGAGCTTGCGCAGCAGTTTGTCGCGGTCGATCTCCTCGCCGCGGCGCAGGATCTGCATGTTCATCTCGTAGACCTCCGGCGAGCCGAGGCCGTAGATACAAGAGACCGACGCGACGACGATCACGTCGCGCCGCGCGAACACCGCGGCGGTCGCGGCGTGGCGCAGGCGGTCGACCTCCTGGTTGATCGCGGAGTCCTTCTCGATGTAGAGGTCGCGGCTCGGTACGTAGGCCTCGGGCTGGTAGTAGTCGTAGTACGACACGAAGTACTCGACGGCGTTGTCGGGGAAGAACGTGCGGAACTCGTTGCAGAGCTGCGCCGCGAGGGTCTTGTTGTGCGCGACGATCAGCGCCGGACGCTGCACGGCCTCGATGACGCCGGCCATCGTCATCGTCTTGCCGGTCCCCGTCGCGCCGAGCAGCGTCTGGAAGCGCTCGCCGCTCTGCACGCCCTCGGCGAGAGCCTCGATCGCCTTGGGCTGATCGGCGGCTGGGGCGAAGGCGGCGTCTAGTCTGAAGGGCGGCATGGGCACTCTCCTACAGTAGCCGCGCGCGAACACGGCTCACCGACCCATCCCCGGCCCCATCCCAAAAAATCCCTAGTCCACGCCGAGCTGGCGCGCGTATGTCGCGCGATACGCGCGCTGGGCGCTCAGGACGCGGTGCACGTATTCGCGGGTCTCGGGAAACGGAATCGCGGCTTCGGTGAGCTCGCGGCCTTCGGCGCGGGCGTGCGCGACCCAGCCGTCGACGTTGGTGAGACCGGCGTTGTAGGCCGCGACGGCGAGCATCTCGTTGCCGTCGTAGTGGTCGAGCAGGTAGCGCAGGTAGTAGCTGCCGTACGCGATGTTGATCGCGGGCGTCGCGAGGTCGCCGGTCTGGAAGCGCACGCCGCCGGAAAGATGGGCGAGGAACTCCGCGGTGCTCGGGAGGATCTGCATTAAGCCCTGCGCTCCCGCCGAGGAGGGCCGCGGGTCGAACTTGGTCTCCGCGTAGATCACGGCCGCGATCAGTGTCGGATCGAGGTGCTTTTCGGTGGCCTGCCGGCGGATCACGCTGGCGTCGCGCAGCGGGAGCGCAAGTTCGTGCACCGCGTGCTGCAGGCGCGGGGCGATCAGCGCGATCAGCCCAACCGCGAGGGCGAGCCCGAACAGCATGCGCAGCGGGTGGCGGCGGGGGCGCGGACCCTGGAGCCGCGTCCCGACTCGTGCGGTGGCGGAGCTGCTCATCTCTTCAGCTTGACAAGGATTGCCGACAGCTTCTCTTCCAACTCGCGTTCGGTGCCGTTGTTGCGGACCGCGAACGTCGCCCGCTCGGCCTTCTCGTCCTGGGAGAGCTGGCGCGCGGCACGCTCGTCTTCGCGCGCGTGCCCGCGCGCGGCGGCCCTTGCGCCGCGCACGTCCTCCTCCGCGACGACCGCGATCGTGGCGTCGTAGAAGCGCTCCATCCCGGCCTCGAACAGCAGCGGCACCTCGATGACGGCGGCCGGCGGCGCGGGCTCGCACGCGCGCGCGCGGCGGACCCACTCGGCGACCCGCTCACCCACGAGCGGCCACAGCAGCCCCTCCAGCCACTTGCGCTCCTCATCGTCGGCGAAAGCGTGCCGCGCGACAACGGAGCGGTCGACCACCCCACCGGGCGCAACCTCCTCGCCCCAGCGCCCCAGCACGGCCTCGCGCAAGCGGGCGTCGTCCGCGTAGAGCTCGTGGACGACGGCGTCCGTCGAGAGCACCACCGCCCCGAGACGCTCCAGCGCGGCGAGCGCGGTCGACTTGCCCGCGCCCATTCCGCCTGTGAGCCCCACGAGGGGGACCGTTGCGCCTGCCGCCATCGGCAGCGCGGGATTCAGTCCTGTGAGGAGTCCGCGGCCGGCGCGAGATCCGGGTCGACCGCGCCGTTCTGCGACTCCGCAGCCGTCTCCGCCTCGGCCACGGGCTCGGCGGGAGTCTCCTCCGCGAGCGCAACCGGCTCCGGCTGAGCGACGGCCTCGGGCTCAGCGGGGGCCGCCGGCGCCTCGGGCTCCGTTGCGGCATCCGGCTCCGCGACGACCTCGGGCTCCGCAACAGCCTCGGGCTCCGCGACAGCCTCGGGCTCCGCGACAGGCACCTCCGCGGGGGCCTCGGGCTCAGCAGCGGCCTCCGGCTCCGGGGGGGCGGCCTCGACCGCGGCGACATCAGCAGTGGCAACAGCCTCGGGTTCGACCGCGACCTCGACAGCAGCCTCAGGCTCGGCGGCAGCCTCGGGCTCGGCGGCGGCCTCGGGCTCGGCGGCGGCGATGGCGACCTCACCAGACACATCGGGCTCAGCGACAGGCGTCTCGACAGCGATCTCGGGCGTCTGTGCCCCGACCTCGACCTCCGACTCCACGGTCGGCTCGACCAGAGCGGCCTCGACATCGGTGGCCTCGGCATCAGCAGCGACAGGGGGCGCGTCGGGCCGCGGGAGCGGCAGGATCTGCCCCTCGACGCGCTTGGCCGACAGCGAGAGCCGGCGGCGCTCGGAGTCGATCTCGAGAATCTTGACGCGGATCTCGTCACCGGGGTGGACGATCTCGCGGGGGCTTTCGACGTGGTGGGCAGCGAGCTCGGAGATGTGGACGAGCCCCTCGACGCCGTCGAGGATCTCGACAAAGGCGCCGAACGTGACGACCTTGGTGACGGTGCCCTCGAGCTCGTCGCCGATGTTGTAGGTGTCGACGATCCGCTGCCAGGGGTCTTCCTGGGTCTGCTTGAGCCCGAGCGAGATGCGCTGGCGGTCGCGGTCGATGTCGAGGACCTTGACCTGGACGGTGTCTCCGATGTTGAGAATCTCGGAGGGGTGGTTGACGTGCGACCACGAGAGCTCGGAGATGTGGATCAGGCCGTCGATGCCATCGAGATCGACGAACGCGCCGAAGTCGACGATGTTGGAGATCTGACCCTCCACGACGAGCCCGGGCTGCAGGCGATCGAGGATCTGCTGGCGGACCTCCTTGCGCTCCTCCTCGAGAACCGCGCGGCGGGAAAGCACGACGTTGTTGCGCGAGCGGTTGAGCTCGATGACCTTGGTCTCGATCTTCGTCGAGAGGTACTCGTCGAGGTTGGGGACACGGCGGATGTCGACAAGCGAGGCGGGCAGGAAGCCGCGGACGCCGAGGTCGATGATGAGACCGCCCTTGACGACCTCGATGACGGTGCCCTCGACGGGTTCGCCGGAATCGGCGGCGGCCTCGATGCGGCGCCACGCTTTCTCGAAGCGGGCGCGCTTCTTGGACATGATCAGGCGCCCGTCCTGGTCCTCCTTGGTGAGGACGATCGCGTCGACCTCCTCGCCGAGCTCGACCTCGTCGTGAGGATCGACGGACTTGCGAATGGAAAGCTCGCCGGAGGGAATGACGCCCTCGGACTTGTAGCCGATGTCGACGAGGACCTCGTCCTTGTCGATGCGAACGACGCGACCGGTAACGACCTCGCCCTCCTCGAAGGGCTTCATGGTGGCGTCGTAGTTGGGGACTATCTGCCCGCCGACTTCGAGCAGGAGTCCGTTGGATCCCTCGACCACGCGGGCCTCGGGGTTCTCGATGAGTGCTTGCACGCCCCAAGCCTAGCGCAGCGCCGCTGGCCGGGGATAGCGGCCTCCGAGCGGAGGCGAGCACGAGCGCGAACGCGCGGGGCGGGACCTATGATTGCCCAGACGATGCCGGCGAGAGCGACGAAGCGCGGAGCGCAGCGGACCCCCCTGGAGCGCGACTGCGACGTGCTGGTGTGCGGCGCGAGCTTCGCGGGCCTCGCGGTGGCGCGCGAGCTCGCCGGCACGGGCGCACGGGTATTGGTGATCGACCGCTACGAGATCGGCGAGCGACAGACCTCTGCGTGCGGGATCCCGACGGCGTGGCTGGACGCGATGGACCTGCAGAGCTCGCTGCGACAGACGTTCGACGAGCTGCTCGTGCACACCCCCTGGACGAGCTCGCGCTGGAAGCTGCCGTGGACGTTTTCGACTTTCGACTACCGCGAGCTGTGTGCGCTGCTGTGGGAGCAGGCGCGCGCGGCGGAGACCGAGTTCGAGACCGCGACGGTGACGGGCCGGACAGGTGAGACGGTGCACACCGACCGCGGCGAGCTGCGAGCGCCGCTGATCGTGGACGCGCTGGGTTGGCGACGGGTGCTCTCGGGCGCGACCCCGATCCAGCCGCCGAACGCGCGGCTGTCGCGCGGCCTGGAGGTCCATCCGGGGGGAGCGGGCGAGGAGATGGAGCTGTGGATCGACGCGCGCTGCATCCGCGCGGGCTACGGGTGGAGCTTCCCCTCGGGCGACGAGGTCCGCATCGGCGTCGGCTCGTTCTGGCCGGCGCACCACGTCAAGGAGCCCACGGTGCGCCTCGCGCGCGAGGTCGGGCTGCCGCCCGAGGGCTACCAGGGCAACTGGATCCCGCACGAGCTGCGCCGCGCGGTCGAGGACGACGTGTTCTTCGTCGGGGACTCCGCGGGGCACTGCCTGCCGTTGACCGCCGAGGGGATCCGCACGGCGCTGTATTTCGGGATCGCGTGCGGGCGGGAGCTGCGCGGGATCGTCGAGGGTCGCGCCGAGCGCGCGGGGGCGCTGGCGCGTTACGGCGCGTTCTCCGATCGCCACGCGCGCAAATACGCGTGGCTGCTGCGCACCCAGCGCACGATCGGGCGCCTGACGCCGAGCCGCTCGGTGACGGCATTCGTGCGTGCGATGGCGCACCCCAGCCTGTGCGGGTGGGCATTCGAGCACTACATGCAGATCGCGCCACCGTCGTTTGCGATGGACACCCCGCCCTCGCGCGCACGCGCGGGCGTACGCGCGCGCGGCGGGGTAAGAGTTATTGATTGAACCCTTCGGGTCCGGGGTGGGCGGACGCTCGCGAGCCAACGGTCATCGGCTGGTGCCGCCCGTGACGGCGCTATCGTTCGACTAGGTATGAGCGCTGAGCGTGAGTTTGACGTCGTGATCGTGGCCGACCCAGAGGGCGGCTACAGCGTCTTCGTGCCGGAGCTACCGAGCGTCGCGACACAAGGCGAGACGCTTGACGAAGCCCGCATAAACGCCCAAGAGGCGATCGAGGGATATCTCGAAGTGATGCACGAGGATGGCCTCCCCATTCCCACCGTGCATCACGACCGCGTAGCGGTCCACGCCGCGTGAGCCAGACCCCGGCCGTCACGGGCAAGCAACTCGTCAAGCTCCTCGAAGGCCAGGGCTGGTATGTGAAGCGCATCCGTGGCAGCCATCACATCCTGCGCCATCAGGGCATCCCGGATGCGATTCCAGTCCCGATCCACGGCAATCGGCCGATCAAGAAGGGCACGCTCGGCAACATCCTGCGCACGGCCGGGATCAGCCGCGAGGAATTCAGCCAGTTACTTTGACGCCAGCTGCGGACAACAGACACGGTGTCGAACAAGACACCTGGGCTCAATACCAATCAGGATCGCCGGAGCAGATCCCCTAGCTTGTGTGCGCTCAGACCGTGTAGCGCTGCCAGGGGATCGATCCGACCTGCACCTTCGCGAGGAACCGCGTCAGGTCGGGACGCCCAAACCATGTCGGCACACCCGCTGCGTCCTGCTCCATCAACACGACCGGGATGCCGCCGAAGAACGCATGGAACTGACCGAGGCTCTCCTCGCGCTGCGCGTTGCTTGAGAGCACACCGCGACGCACGACCGCGATTGCGAACGTTACCCCCTGCTCCTGTAGAACCGCTCCGTCGAAGGTCAACTCTTCTCCAGGAAGTCGTAGTTGCGGACCTTATCCAGCAGGACCGAGGGCCGCGGCATGCCCCACACCGCGTATGCGCAGCACGTCAGTACGCCGCTCGTTTCCTGAAAGCTCGCGCTGTGACCAATGAACCGTCCGTAGAACGGGGTGCCGCGGTGAAGCCGCTCCAGCCCTGCAGCCGTGAACGCATCCTCGCCAGGGAGCACCGCCTCAACGCCCACCCCGTCAGGCATCGGCATGTCCGACGGCGCGCGCTCATGAGCTCCGCTCGGAGTCTCAGCGCTCTCGTACACCACTTCCGCAGCCTCCAGATGAGTAAGGCGCACCGTCAGACCGCCATGCAGCGAACCCAGGGAGCTAACCACCTCGAAGGTGCCACGGACAATCACGAGCTGGTTCTGCGCCGCGACCTGCTTGAGCTCCGCTCTCTTGGCGGAGGCGACTGTGCGTGTCCGCTCGATGCCGTACGCGGACTTCAGTCGCTCGGAGAGATCGCTCTGATCTGTATCTGTCGGCGGCATGTACTCGATGTGGCTGAGCGCCGCGCTCAGAATGCTCTGATCCCCGACCTGCGGCACGAGGCCAAGCACGTCCACTACATCCCGGAAGGCGGCACTTTGCTTCAGCTCCGCGGCAAGATGGTTCAGGTGGATGTGACCCATCGACTGGGATGACGCGTGCCGGGAGAGCTCCCCGCCGACCCCACCGGCTTCAGCTTTCATGCGGCGCCCCGAGCCGCTCTCCCTTGTCAAGGGTAGGTCGATGCCGAGCGAGTCGGCGAGTGTCCGCAGGCCAGCGTCGTCGACGTAATACGGGAACGCAAGACTGGGCACCGTCCGCTCGCCCTTAGCTCTGCTCTTAGGTCGAAAGGGCCAGCGCATTCGGCTCAACCCGACCCAACGCAGTTTAGTAGCGTGGGATCGCCAGGAGATTGTCGCTCCAGACCCCATCGGCGTAGGTCCGAAGGTAGGGCGGGTTGCTTTTCACGACACCCACCCTTGCCATATGCGCGTTACCGCCGCATACGTATGCAGACCCGTTCTGGTCGGTAATCCAGCTGACCATCCCAGCACGTGTCAGTTCGCCGCTCTTGCCGTTGTCAGGGTTCTTCCACCTCACGGACACGATGTGCTCGTGGCGGGTTCCGGCTCCAGCCATGTGCACGGCGTAGATATAGATCATGGTCCTCGCAAGATTCGATCCTCGATGCTCATCGAACAGGCGAGACTCTAGCGCGCCTGAGGACTACCTCTCGTGCCTGCGCGTCAAGCTGACGGCGGCGTCAATCCGCACCTCCTCACCTGGATCGAGCACCGGGCTCCGCCAATATCCTCGCGCCAGCGCCACCGCCACCGCCTCGCGGCAGCCGCCGAGGTCCAAGAGCATGTTTGCCTGCACCACCGCGACCAGCCGCTGGACCGCCCGCACGAGCTCGTGGTCATCTACCACCCAGCGTGTCCGTGGTCCGAAATGCGTGAGATGGTTGCGCGTGTCAATCAACTGCGAGACCAGCCTCGGGAATCGCTCCAGTGCCGGGACCACCCAGGACGCCCGGGTGATGAGCTCCGTTAGGCGCATGCGCTGCGTGAGCTTCGCGGCATACGCCGTCTTCTCTCGCCAGGCCCGCCGTGCCTCAGGATCCTCGATCTGGCCTAGTAGCTCCTCCGCGAGCCTGTTGTTCAGCTCGGGATCAAAACGCGGGTAGTCACCAGTCCGCTCGTGATAGGCCTCCGTAAACGCGGTCAGATTAAGAAGCTGGTTCTCGAGCCACTGTGAGCGCTCATCGAGCGTCGCGAAGAAGAACGGTGCGGCGCGGGCGATCCGGCGATACAGCCTGAACCACTCCTGTAAGAACCTTGCACCGTCGCTGGAGAGCGCATTACGCGGAAGCAGGATGCGGTGGTAGCGGCCGTCGTGCTCAGGCACGATCATGTTCGCCCTCCGCACCGACACTGTCGCCGGCATCGTCCTCCGGTCGGCCAGAGCCGGACGCATGAACGAAGGTGCGGTCACCCGATAATGGGCCGTAAGTGACGCGATTGGACTCGCTCGCCCGGTGCACAGAATCAGCATGTCCTGCAGCGGATGGATCCAGCGGCGCTCCCACGCGGCGAGCCCCAACGGCACATCGAGGGTCACCGAGAAGTTCGCCGCGTGCTCGGTGACCTCACGAAACCGTCCCTTCATGCTCCTCAGCTCCGAGAGCGCGGCCGTGATCGTGCCGTCCTCGACCCGCGCCGAGATCCGCGCCGAGGGACGGTAGTCGAGATGGGCTCGCACGACCCGGGCACGCCTCACGTGCTCCAGGTACCGATGCCGGTCCTTCCGCCGCCGCCAAGTCTGGGCAGAGCCGCGACCACGCAAGCGTGTACGTCGCAAGCGCCTAACGTGGGGGGCGGGGAAAACGCGGGCCCATGCCACGGCTCGGTCAACCACTCCTCGATGCCCGAAATACGGAAGGTCGCAGTCGAGAACTGCAGATCTTCCTCGGTTGCGACGTGTACACCGAGGATCAGCGTCTGCGAACGCCATTCCTGACTCGTCGGCGTCTCGTCGCTACCGGAGAGATGGTCCTGCGATCGGTATAGCGCGACATCGAGCAGCGTCAAGTCCTGACCGCCGAGAGTGGTCCCGTGCAGAGCTTGGGCCCAACGGACCGGTTCGGAGAGGCTGGTGGGGCGGGAGCCGAAGACGCGTAGAATGGCCCCTGCACCCTCGGTGAACGACAACTCGCCTTGGAGCCGTTGCCCGTCGGCCATCAGCCACTGACCCTGCCACATGTCCTCGCGCTCGTACTCTGCCATCGCAGCAGATTGTGTCGGCTCCGGATCGGATCGGCTGTCCTCATGCTGGTTGCGCGCATGCAGGATCCGAACCCTCGAGCTTCGAGAAGACAAGGCCACGCTCTAGCCAGCGCACCGACCGCCTGTATTGGACGCTACTCCCACGCCCCTGGAACGATCTCCAGGTAACACATGTCTACGCGCAGGATGTCCATGGCGCGCTCGAAGACCTCGCGGCCCAGGCCGTAGCGCCGCGCGAGGGCCTGCTCGGCGTGGGCTTCTTCGTCGGGGCCGAGCACACGAGCGTGGGCTTCGAACGGCGCACCGAGCGGCCGCCCGCGCACGGTGCAGGGCGCGACGAGCATCCTGGAGTCGCGCCGCAGCCGCTTGACCTTGCCGGCGGTGCGCTCGGAGCGCACGTAGAAGCGGCCGTCGTCTTCGGCGGCCCACACGGGCGTCGCGACCGGCGCGCCGTCACGGCGATAGGTCACGAGCAGCGAGCGCTTCGACGGCGGGATCTCGCGCGGCGAGCCGGTGCGCGGCACGCCGTCGATCTCGCGCGTGCCGCGCGGCGCTGTGCGAGCGGCGAGGCGCGCACCGAACAGCGCCGCGGGCAGGCGCCTGCCGGGGACTGGGCGCGCGCTCGCGCGCGGCGGGGCAGGTGTAGGGTCGGCCATTGCTGTCTCCTTCGTTCTTGACGCTTCAGAGCTCGTCGAGCGCCTCGGCGAACCGTGCGATGCCCTCCGCGATCGCGGGCTCGCTGAGGCCGGCGTAGCCGAGCACGACGGCGTCGGTCTCGCGTGGGGAGTTCATCATGTGGAAGCTGAGCGGGTAGACGCCGACCGAGCGCTTTGCGGCCCCCGCGAGCAGCCCGTGCGCGTCGACCTTACGCGGCAAGCGCACGAGCGCGTGCAGACCGGCGGAGATGCCGCTGACGCGCGCGTCGGGCAGGCTGTGTCCGACGGCGGCGATGAGCGCGTCGCGTCTCGCGCGGTTGCGACGGCGGGCGGCGCGCAGGTGGCGGTCATAGGCGGCGGTCTCGATCAGGCGGGCCAGCACGAGCTGGTCGAGGACCGGCGAGCCGAGGCCGTCGAGCAGCTTCGCCTCGACGACGGCCTCGATCAGTGTCGGCGGTGGCGCGAGCCATCCCAGGCGCAGGCCGGGCGCGAGCGTCTTGGACGCCGTCCCGACGTACGCGACGCGGTCGGGCGCGAGACCCTGCAGCGCACCGAGGGGGGCGCGGTCGTAGCGGAACTCGGCGTCGTAGTCGTCCTCGATCACGAAACCGTCATTGGCGCGGGCCCAGGCGACGAGCGCGGCGCGGCGCGCGGGCGAGAGCGCGACGCCGGTGGGACACTGGTGGGCGGGAGTGGTGAGAACCGCCCGCGGGCTGGGCGCGAGGTGGTCGCCGGTGGGCGCAGCGCCCGGGCCGCGCGCGACCAGCGTCGCGGGATCGAGTCCCTGCTCATCGACGGGCACAGCCTCGACGTGCAGACCGGCGTAGGAGAGGACGGCGCGATGCGGCGGCAGGCAGGGATCCTCGACGGCGACACCCTCGTGTCCGAGTCTCACGAGCGCGCGGGCGAGCAGCGCGAGGCCGTGGGTCGCGCCGGCGCAAGTCACGATCGCGTCGGGCTCGACTGCGACGCCGCGGACGCGCCGCAGGTAACCGGCGAGAGCGTGGCGCAGCTCGGGCACGCCGCGCACGTCGGGGTAGGCGAACGTGTGTGGCGGCGCGGAGCGCAGGACCTCCCGCAATGCGCGCAGCCAGAGGGCTCGCGGAAACGATGCGAGGTCGGGCGCGCCGGGGAAGAAGTCGAAGCGCAGCGGCTGCGCGGCAAACGGAGCCGACCCGTCCTCGCCGGCTGCGGCGGTCGCGGCGACGTACGTGCCGGCGCCGTGGCGGGCTACGAGATAGCCCTCGGCGAGTAGCTGAGCGTAAGCGTCGACGACGAGCCGGCGGGATACTTCGAGGTCGTCGGCGAGCGCGCGCGAGGATGGCAGGCAGGTCCCGGCGGGCAGCGTGCCGTCGCGCACGAGTTCGCGCAAGCGATCCTCGAGCTGCGCCCGCCGTTTGGAGCCGCGCAGCTCGACCAGCAGCCCGGGACCAAAACTGGTACCCGAAACAATGGTGGAACTGGTCACTTTTTGGGTTCCATTTTCTCGATACAGTAGCGCCATGTCGAGCGTCCGGAGCAAATCCGTGACTGGTGTCGCCGGCGACGCCCCCGCAAACGGCCGCGCCGAAGGCGACAGCGGGTCGGGAGGTCGCGGCGCCGCACCAGGCGGCCGAGGCACCCGATCGATCATTCGCATCGGCCTGGCGGTGTTTGCCTTCTACAGCTTCGCGGTGGCGGCGCTGATGGTGTTCGCGCCGCACACGTTCTTCGTCGACATCGGGCCGTTCGGCGTGGAAAACGACCACTACCTGCGCGACACCGCGACGTTCGAGGTCGCGCTCGGCGTGGGGCTGGCGGTCGCGATCTGGCGGGAGAGCTGGCGCACGCCCGTGCTGTGCGTCGTGGCGCTGCAGTTCGCGCTGCATACGCTCAACCATCTCGCGGACATCGGGGAGGCGCACCCTTACTGGATCGGCCCGGCGGACTTCATTTCGCTCGCGCTCGCGACCCTCGCGCTGGCGTGGCTCGCGCGCGAGTCCATGCGACCACTGGAGGTACAGCGATGACACGGATCGAAGGCGTCTCCCCCCGCCGCGCGGGATTGATCGCGAAATTCGCCTACCGCTCGACGCGACGCCAGTTCGGGCGGATGATGGACCCGATCTCGGTATACGCACACGCCCCCACCTTGCTGGCTGGCTACGGCGCGCTCGAGCAGGCGACAGCGCGCCAGCACCGCGTGTCCGAGCGCCTGAAGGTTCTAGGCGAGACGAGGGCGGCAGCGGTCGCGAACTGCGAGTTCTGCGTCGACATCGCCTCGCACATCGCTCGCGAGGCGGGCGTCACCGAGGCGCAACTGCTCGCGATGCCGCGCTACCGCGAGAGCGAGGAGTTCGACGAACTGGAGAAACTCGTGCTCGACTACGCAACCGCGATCAGCAGCACGCCGGCGCGGGTCAGCGACGAGCTGTTCGCGGCGCTGCGCGAGCGCTTCGACGAGCGCCAGCTGGTCGAGCTGACGAACGTGATCGCGCTGGAGAACATGCGGGCGCGCTTCAACTCGGCCTTCGACATGACGCCGGCGGGATTCAGCGAGGGCATGGTGTGCGTGCCGATGGAGCGCCCGGCGAGCGCCGAGGTGGCCCCTGAGGCTCTCGGCGCCCCTACGGCCGTCACGTCTCCCGCGGGCGTGCCGACCCACGCATGAGGGTCTTCCTAGCGGGCGCGACGGGCGCGATCGGCCGGCAACTCGTGCCACAGCTGCTGGCCGCGGGCCACCAGGTGACAGGGATGACGCGCTCACCGGCCCGCGCCGAGCAACTGCGCTCCGCCGGCGCGGAGCCCGCGGTGGCCGATGCGCTCGATCGCGAAGCCGTCATCGAGGCCGTTCGGCAGGCGCGCCCCGATGCGATCGTGCATCAGCTCACCGCGATCCCCGCGCTGATCGACCCGCGCCGGATCGAGCGCGACTTCGTGCTCACAGACCGGCTGCGCACCGAGGGCACGCACAATCTGCTCGCCGGCGCGCGCCAGGTGGGTGCGTCGCGCGTGATCGCCCAGAGCATCGCGTTCGCCTACGCCCCCGCCCCACCGGGCACGCTTTACGTCGAGAGCGATCCCCTGCTCCCCGTGGATCAGGCGCCGAAGTCCTTCCGGCGAACCGCAGGCGCGATTACCGAGCTGGAGCGATCGGTGCTGAGCGCCAACGGGATCGTGTTGCGCTACGGCTACTTCTACGGCCCCGGCAGCTCGATCGCGCGAGACGGCACGATGGCACACGCGCTGCGCAAACGGCGTATCCCGATAGTGGGCGCCGGTACCGGCGTGTGGTCGTTCGTCCACGTCGAGGACGCCGCCCGCGCGACACTCGCGGCACTAGACCGCGAAGGTCCGGCGACCTACAACGTCGTCGACGAGCGGCCCGCTGAGGTGTCGGAGTGGCTGCCCGCGTTCGCGCAGGCCGTCGGCGCGCCGCGCCCGCTCAAAGTGCCGGCCCTGATCGCACGCCCGTTTGCGGGCAGCTACGGGATCCAGACGATGGTCGACGTCCGCGGCGCCAGCGGCGAGCTGGCGCGTCGCGAGCTCGACTGGCAGCCGCGCTATCCGAGCTGGCGCGACGGGTTTCGCGACGGACTCGGCTGATCATTTGCGCACGACCAGCGCGACCCCGGCCGCGAGCAACACGAGCCCGACTATGCGCTGCCAACCGACCGACTGCCGTGCGACCCCCAGCAGCCCGAAGCGGTCGATGAGGACCGAGATCGCGAGCTGGCCACCGATCACGGCCGCGGTCAGGCCGCTCGCCCCGAGCGTGCGCACCGCGAAGATCGCGACCGTGACGTAAATCGCACCGAGCAGCCCGCCCAGGAAGGCCCACCACGGGGCGCGTGCGATGTGCGCGAAGCCGCCGAAGCCCCCGACGTCGCCGCGCACGATCGATACGACGAGCACCAGCGCGATACTGCCGACGAAGAACGAGATAGTCGCCGCCTGCACGCCTCCCACAGCGCGTCCGAGGCGGGAGTTGATTGGCGCCTGCAAGCCGACGAGCGTTCCGGCGCCGACGGCGAGCAGGAGGGCGAGGCCGCGGCTCACTTGGCCTCAAGCCAGTTGCGCCCGACCCCGAGATCGACGGCCATCGGCGGTTCGTGATCCCACACGCCGACCATCTCTCTGACGATCAGCTCGCGGGCGGCCGGAATCTCCTCGGGCGGCCCTTCGAAGAGCAGCTCGTCGTGGATCGTGAGGATCAGCCGCGTGCTCAGACCGGCCTCCTCCAGGGCGTCGTGGCAGCGGACCATCGCGAGCTTGATGATGTCGGCCGCGGTCCCCTGGATCACGGTGTTGACCGCCAGGCGCTCGCCGAGCGAGCGCACCTGGTAGTTGCGTGCACGCAACTCGGGGATCTGCCGGCGGCGTCCCCACAGCGTCGTGACATGCCCGTCCTCCTTGGCGCGCTCGATCGTCTCGGCCATGAACTGCGCGACGCGCCCGAAGCGCGCGAGATAGGCCTCGATGAACTGTTTGGCCTCCTCGCGCGGGATGTTGAGGCGATCGGCGAGGCCATAGTCGGAGAGGCCGTAGACGATCCCGTAGTTGATCATCTTCGACTTCGAGCGCATCCCCGGGTCGATCTGCTCCGGCGCGACCCCGAAGACCTGCGAGGCCGTCGCGGTGTGCACGTCTTCGCCGCGGGCGAAGATCTCCTTCAGAACCGGCTCCTCGGCGGCCTGCGCGAGCACCCGCAGCTCTATCTGTGAGTAGTCGGCGGAGATCAGCACGCAGCCCTCCTCGGCCTCGAAGCAGCCACGGATCTCTCGCCCCAGCGGCGTGCGGATCGGGACGTTCTGCATGTTGGGGTTCGTGGACGACAGCCGGCCGGTCTGGGCGACCGCCTGCAGGAACGTCGTGTGGATGCGCGAGCGCTCATCGACGACCGCGGGGAGCACGTCGAGGTAGGTCTTGATCAGCGTCGAGAGCTCGCGCCAGCGCTCGATGCGCGGCACGATCACGTGCTCATCGCGGATTGCCTGCAGGACGCGGGCATCCGTCGAGTACCCGGTCTTGCCGCGGCGCTTGCGCGAGAGCCCGAGCTTCTCGAACAGGATCTCGCCGAGCTGCGCGGGTGAAGCGATCAGGAACTCGTCACCGGCGAGCGCGAAGATTTCCTGTTCGAGCTCGGCGATCTCATCGCGTACGCGCGCCGCGACCTCGGCGAGCCGCGCGACGTTGAGGCGCACACCGACCAGCTCCACGTCGCGCAGCACCCTCACGAGCGGCAGCTCGATCTCATTCATCACCTGCACCAGACCGCGCTCGGCGATCTGCTCGCGCTGCCAGTCCGCAAGCGCGCCGAGCAGCAGCGCATCGCGCGCCGCAGGGTCCGCCACGTCGCACTCGAGGCCACGCTCTTCGCAGAGCTCGGCGAACGGGTATCCGCGACGCGCAGGCTCCAGCAGATACGCGCCGAGCAGCGTGTCATGGACGAGGCCCGGCGGAACCACACCGAGCTCCTTGGCGTCGTGCGCGACGACCGGCATATCGCCGCACGCCGTCGAGACCTGCTCGGGCCCCTCGCAGTCACCGACGAGCACCTCAGGGACCCCCCCCACCCCTGCCGTCGCCGCGAAACGCCACGCGGCGCCCTCGGCGAACAGCGCGCCGTCTGGCACCTCGACGGCGCGCACCGCCAACCGCAACTCGCCCTCGCCCATCTTCGAGATATCCCCGAGCGTCCCCTCGCGCACGCGCCCGGTGAGGCGGATCTCCCCGGAGGACACCGGTGCGGCCTCCTCGGCGTCGCCGAGTGCTTCCTCCATGCGCCGCAATGGATCGCGCAACTCGTAGCGACGGAACACCTCGCGCAGCCGCGAGCGGTCGGGCGCGCGGATCGCCTCGGCGCCGAGGTCGACTTCGACGGCGACCTCGCGGTTGACCGTGGCCAGCTGCTTTGAGACGCGCGCGTCCTCGGAGTGCTCCGTCAGGTTCTGTTTTCGCTTCGCGCCGCTGATGTCGGGGATGTGCGAGAGCACATCCTCGAGCGTCCCGTAGCGCTGGATCAGCTCCGAAGCGGTCTTGTCGCCGATCCCGGGAACGCCCGGGATGTTGTCGGAGGTGTCGCCCTTGAGCCCGTAGAAGTCGGGGATCAGCGCGGGCGGGATGCCGTAGCGGTCGATGACGGCCTGGTGGTCATAGACCTTCGTCTCGGTGATGCCCCGCGCGGTCGCCATCACCTGGACGAGCCCATGCTCATCGATGAGCTGGAAGACGTCGCGGTCGCCCGTCACGATCGTGACGGGCACCGGCGGGTCGGCGTGGATCGCACGCTCAGCCAGCGAGGCGATCACGTCGTCGGCCTCGTAGCCGTCGATTTTCACGTTGCGATACCCGAAGGACTCGACGAGCGGTTCCATCGCGGGCCACTGCGCCTTGAGCAGGTCCGGGCGCGAGCGGCGCTGAGCCTTGTACTCGGGGAACAGCTCGGTGCGACCCGAGGTGCCCGCGTCCCAGGCGACGACCGTCGGACACACGCCATGGTCGGTGATGATCTTCACGAGCATCGAAGCGAACCCGAAGATCGCGTTCGTCGGCTCTCCGGTCGAGGTCGCGATCGACTCGGGCAGCGCGAAGAACGCGCGATACACGAGACTCGGGCCGTCGATCAGGAACAGGCGTCGCTCGGGGGTCCCGGAGCGCTCACGGGCGGCTGTCGCGCTGCTCGGCACGAGGGAGCACTTTAGGGCTTATCGCGGTGGGCCCGTCGGAGCGGCGCTGGCGGGAGCGGCGAGCACAATAAGATGGCAGGCCCTCGACCACCAGGAGCCCCGTGCCCGTGAACGTAACTCCAAGCGCCCAGTACCGCCTCACGATCCGCGTCAAGCTCGACGATGCCCAGGGCACGCTGCTCGGCGCGTTGACGGGCGCGATCGGCGAGGCCGGCGGCGTCGTCGGAGCGGTCGACACGGTCGAGGTCCAAGCCGAGCACAGCGTGCGCGACGTCGTCGTCGACGCCGCCAACCGCGAACACTGGGGACGGATCATCGCCGCGATCGAGGCCCTGGAGGGCGTCGAGGTGATCGACACGATCGACCGCACGTTCCTGATGCACGTCGGCGGCAAGATCGAGCAGCACAACAAGCACCCGCTGAAGACGCGCGATGACCTCTCGATGGCCTACACACCCGGCGTCGCGCGTGTCTGCATCGCGATCCGCGACGACCCTACGAAGGCGTTTCAGTACACGATCAAGCGCAACACCGTGGCCGTCGTCTCAGACGGCACCGCGGTCCTCGGCCTCGGCGACATCGGCCCCGCCGCGGCGATGCCGGTGATGGAGGGCAAGGCGTGCCTGTTCAAGGAGTTCGCCGGCGTCGACGCGTTCCCGGTGTGCCTGGACACGCGCGACCCCGACGAGATCGTGCAGACCGTCAAGCTGATGGCGCCGGCGTTCGGCGGGATCAACCTGGAGGACATCTCCGCACCGCGCTGCTTCGAGATCGAGGAGCGCCTCAAGCAGGAGCTCGACATCCCGGTCTTCCACGACGACCAGCACGGCACCGCGGTCGTCGTGATGGCGGCGCTGATCAACGCGGTGAAGGTCACGAACCGCAAGATGGAGGATCTCCGCGTCCTGATCATCGGGCTCGGCGCCGCGGGCATCGCGGTCACGAAGATCATGCGCGAGGCCGGCGTGCGGCACATCATCGGCGCCGACTCGCGTGGCGCGCTGCACATCGAGCGGGGGGACTACGAGGATGGCTCGATGAACTCCGCCAAGCGCTGGTTCGCCGAGGTCACCAACCCCGAGCGCCGCGCCGGCGCCCCGGCGGACGTGATCGACGGGATGGACCTCGTGATCGGGCTCTCCGGCGCGCGCGTGCTGCCGGCCGAGGCGCTGGCGCGGATGAACGACGACGCGATGGTCTTCGCGATGGCCAACCCCAACCCCGAGGTCGTGCCCGAGGAGGCCGCGCCGTATGTGCGGATCATGGCGACGGGCCGCTCGGACTACCCCAACCAGATCAACACCGTGCTGTGCTTCCCCGGGATCTTCCGCGGCGCCCTGGACGTGCGCGCGCGGGCGATCACCGAGGAGATGAAGATGGCCGCGGCGCAGGCGATCGCGGCGATCGTGCCCGAGGAGGAGCTGCGCGAGGACTACATCATCCCGTCGGTCTTCAACCGCGACGTCGCACCCGCGGTCGCTGCGGCCGTCGCCGAGCAGGCGCGCGCGAGCGGTCTTGCGCTCGCGGGCCAGGAGGTCGGCTACGCGCACGGCGACACCCCGACGGGCACGCATGCGGTCGTCCCCCCGACGACGCCCGCCGCGAGTGAGGTTGCGTCCGACAAGCGGGCGCACGTGCCAAGCTAAGCAGCGCACGATGATGCGCGTGACCGTCACGGGAGCGACGGGACTGATCGGCTCCAAGCTGGTCACGGGGCTGCGCTCGGAAGGAGCTGAGGTAACGGTGCTCTCACGCGACCCCACGCGCGCCCGCATGCAGCTGCCGAGCCAGAGCACCGCGGGCGAGCTGCGAGCAGTCCTGTGGGATCCGCTGCGCGAAGCAGCCCCAACAGCTGCGCTGGAAGGCCGTGACGCCGTGATCCACCTGGCGGGCGAGAACGTCGCGCAGCGCTGGAGCGCGAGCGCGAAGCGCGCGATCCGTGAGAGCCGGGTGCTCGGAACGCGCAACCTCCTGCGGGGCCTGCGCGACTGCGCGGCGCGCCAGGGTGTCGAGGGACGTCCGGCGGTGCTCGTAAGCGCCTCCGCGGTCGGCTACTACGGCGCGCGCGGCGAGGAGCCGCTGGACGAGGAGGCGCCGGCGGGCAGCGATTACCTCGCGCAGGTCTGCGTAGCGTGGGAGACCGAGGCGCGCGCGGCGGCCGAGCTTGGGATGCGGACCGTGCAGGTGCGGATCGGCGTCGTCCTCGACCGCGACGGCGGCGCGCTCGCGAAGATGTTGCCCCCGTTTCGTCTTGGCCTCGGCGGTCCGGTGGCGGGCGGCCGGCAATACGTGTCATGGGTCCATCCGCAGGACATCCTCGGCGTTGTGCGCGCCGCGGTCCTCGACGAGCGCTGGTCAGGCCCGGTCAATGCGACAGCACCCGAGCCGGTGACCAATCGCGAGCTCTCCCACGCCCTTGGGCGCGCGCTATCGCGCCCAGCTCTGCTACCGGTCCCGGCGATCGCACTGCGCGCGCTCTACGGGGAGATGGCTCGGGTCGTGACCAGCGGCGCGCGTGTGCTACCCGCAAAGCCGCTGATGCTCGGCTACGTCTTTGAGCACCCTCAGCTCGACGGGGCGCTTTCGGCGGCGCTCGGCTGAGCGGCGATCGCGGGCGCCTGCATGGCGCGGTAGAAGACGAGCCGCCCATGCGCGACGCGATCGATGCCGTAGCGCGAGAGCGTCGCGTCGCCGTCGCTCTGGATCGAGTAGCGGCCGAGTGCTGAGTCGCGGTTGCGGATCGCGAAGAACTTCGCGATCACGCTCTTGCGGTCGTTGCCGTGCGAGCCCGCGCGACGGATAGCCAGCAGCACGGCGCTCATCGTCTCGTACCCATACAGCGCGTACGCCCCGCCATCTTCGTGGAACTGGGCGCGATATTGAGCCAGCACCGAACGCGCGGCCGGTGGATAAAGCGCGACGGGCAGCACGGCCGTGCCGACGTATGCCGCTACGCTCGCCGCGCCGAGCTGGCCGGCAAACGACTGCGATTCTCCCAACGAGCTCGACCCGAGCAGCTTCAGCCCCGGTTGCGCGGCATGCAACTGTTGCCAGAGCGCCACCGCGCCGGCTCCCGGCTGACCACTGAAGAACACGGCCTGCGCGCCGCTGGCGGTGACCTTCCTGGCCTCTTCCGCGTATTCGGTGCTGGCGGTCGTGTCGATCGTGTCTTCGCCGAGCACTTCGATCCCAGCCTGCTTGGCGGCTTCGGCGAGGATCGCGGCGAGCGGCAGATCGAAGGGATCCTGGTCCTCGATCACGTAGATCCGTGTAATGCCGAGCTGCTTCATCAGTTGCACCTGCGCGGAGGCCTGCACTGGATCGGCGGGGAGCAGGCGGGCGAATGTGCGCTTGCCGGTCTGGTAGAAGCGTTCGGGCTCATCCTGACCGGCGTGCAGTGAGGATGTGAGCCCGACGTAGGGGCTCGCGGGGCTGACCTGCAGGATCCCGGCCTCGTTGACGAACGGCAGCGAAATCGCGGTGGCCTCGGAGTCGTAGTCGCCGAGGTAGGCGATCGTGCTGCCGTCCTGCGCGGCGATCTTGGCGTTCGTCGCGGTTTCCCCGGGCGCCCACTGCCCGGTCTTGGGGTTGGCGTCGTTGAGCGAGGCGTAGTGAATGTGGAAGCGGTGGACGTGCGCGCCGACCTGCGCGAGTGCCAGCTTCTCACCGTCGACAATTTCTTTTGAGAGCGGTCCGAGCGGCCCTTCCAGCGGGAGGCTCGAGTAGATCGTGAGCTGATCGCCAGGGACGCTCCCGGCGGTGGAGACACCGACGCCTCCGCAACCCGCGGCCGCAATCAGCACGAGCGCCAGCGCCGCTACTAGGCCTATTCGAGCAAGGCGCACTCGCAAGGGCCGCTCAACTGCTGCTGCGACGGCGGCCAGGCAGATAACCGGAGAGAATCCGCAGGCACGCGCCGACGAGCATGATCATGGCGGCGAGCATGAACGCGTCGAAGCCCTTGGCGCCGAGCGCCCACAGCACTATCCAGACCATCAGGCCCGTAGTTACGGCAAGAACGAGTCCCATAGGCGGCTCATCCTATCTGCCACGACGTCCGGATGCGCTCGTTATCCCCTGCGCAGGGCGCCGGCGAGCTCGGAGACGAGCGCGCCTACAGCGCCGGCGGGGTCCTCCGACTCCCCGGCGGCACGTACGAGGCGCGTTCCGACGATCACCCCGTCGGCTCCGGCGGCCGCGGCTTGGCGCACGTGCTCGGGTGTGCTGATCCCGAACCCCAGTGCGACTGGCGCACTGGTGGCGGCCTTCGCGTGCGCGACTGTCTCGCCGAAGCGCTCGGCGAGAGCTTCACGCTCGCCGGTGGTGCCGACGACCGAGACCGTGTAGAGGAAGCCGCGGGCGCGCGCCCCGATCGCCTCTAGACGCTCGGGCGGCGTGGTCGGCGCAACTAGCGGGACGAGCGCGATCCCCTGCGCGTCGCACGCCGCGAGCACCTCAGGTGCCTCCTCGAGCGGCAGGTCGGGCACGATCAACCCGCTCGCGCCGGTGCGGGCGAGGCGCTCGACGAACGCCGCGGCTCCGGGAGCGAAGACCATGTTGGCGTAGCACATCAGCACCACCGGCACATGCGGAGCGAGCGCGCGAGCGACCTCCAGGACACCTGCGACGTTCGCACCGGCAGCCAATGCGCGCGACCCGGCCTCGTGGATCACGGGCCCGTCGGCGAGCGGGTCGGAGTAGGGCATCCCGAGCTCGACGACGTCGGCGCCGGCCTGCACGTAGGCCTCGCCGATCCGGGCGGACTCCTCGAGCGTCGGGTAGCCACCCATCAGATAGGGCATCAACGCCGCGGTGCGGGTGGGCGGGTCCGCTGTCTCCCGCGCGAACGCCGCCGCGATCCGCTCGATCCCACTGCTCATTGGCGCGCAAGGACCTCGGCTAGATCCTTGTCCCCACGACCGGACAGGCACACGAGGTCGAGCTCGCCGTCGTCCTGCGCGAGCGTCCAGGCGAGCGCGTGGGCGGTCTCCAGTGCGGGGATGATGCCTTCAAGACGCGCCAGCTCGCGGAATGCGGTGAGCGCTTGCTCGTCCGTGACGGCGACGTAGCGCGCGCGGCCGCTGTCCCGCAGGTAGGCGTGCTGGGGGCCCGTTCCGGGGTAGTCGAGGCCGGCCGAGATCGAGTGGGCCTCGACGATCTGGCCCTCCTCGTCCTGCATGACGGCCGAGAGCGCCCCGTGCAGCACCCCGGCGCGGCCCCCTACGGTGAGGGGGGCGCCGTGGCGCGGAGTCGTGATCCCCTCCCCCCCTGCCTCGACACCGATGAGCTCGACGCGCTCGTCGCGCAGGAATGCCGTGAAGATGCCGAGAGCGTTGGAGCCCCCGCCGACGCACGCGATCACTCGGGAAGGTAGCCGTCCCTCGCGCTCGAGGATCTGCGCGCGTGCCTCGTCGCCGATCACGCGCTGCAGGTCACGCACGAGCGCGGGATATGGCGCTGGGCCGACCACGGAGCCGATCACATAGTGGGTGTCGGCGACGTTTGTGACCCAGTCGCGGATCGCAGCCGAGGTGGCCTCCTTGAGCGTGCGCGCGCCGACGTCGACCGGTCGGACGGTGGCGCCGAGCAGTTCCATGCGCTGGACGTTGGGCCGTTGGCGACGGGTGTCCTCGGCGCCCATGTAGATCACGCACTCCAGGTCCAGCAGGGCACATACGGTTGCGGTCGCAACTCCGTGCTGGCCGGCGCCGGTCTCGGCAATCACGCGATGCTTGCCCATGCGCCGAGCCAATAGTGCCTGCCCGAGCGCGTTGTTGAGCTTGTGCGAGCCGGTGTGGTTGAGGTCCTCGCGCTTGAGGTAGACGGCCCGGCCGAGGCGCTCGGACAGACCGCGCGCGTGGTAGAGCGGCGTGGGTCGCCCGCCGAAGTCGCGCAGCAGCCCGTCGAGCTCGGCCTGGTAGGCGGGATCGGCGCGCGCCTGAACCCAGGCGCGCTCGAGCTCGACCAGGGCGGGCATCAGCGTCTCGGGGACGTACTGCCCGCCGTAGTGCCCGAAGCGGTGCTCGACGGTGCTCATCGGCGCGAGCCTATATGGGCGCGCCGACCTCGGCGCTTTGGACCTGCTCGAAGAACGCGCGCAGCGCCTCGGGGTCCTTGCGTCCCGGCGCCGCCTCGGTGCCGCTGGCGGTGTCGACGGCGAACGGCTCGGCATGCGGACCGAGACGCGTACTCAGCGCGATCGCTTCGGCGACGTTCTCGGCACGCAGGCCGCCGCTGAGAATCAGCGGCACCTTCGAGCGTCGAGCGGCGAGCAGCGACCAGTCGAAGGACTCCCCTGTACCGCCGCGCAGCCCCTGCCGGCCGGGGGTGCTCGCACGGGCGTCGAGCAGGTGGTAATCGACGTAGTAGCGCTCGATGTCGCGGACCTCGCCGACCGTGGATACCTGCACGGCCTTGATCACGCGCGCCCCGCTTCGGTGCGCCGCCTCGGCGCAATAGGCCGGACCCTCATCGCCGTGCAGTTGCAGCAGCGTCAGCCCGAGCTCGCGGGCGGTGCCGACGACCTCGTCCAACGGCGCGTTGACGAACACACCACACAGCTCGACGCGTCGGCGCAACGCATTCGTGATGCGCGAGGCCTCCTCCAGCCCGCAGCGACGCGGGCTGTGCTCGTAGAGGACCATCCCGACAGCCCACGCCCCAAGCTCGACGGCCAGCTCGGCGTCCTGCAGGCGCGTGATTCCGCAGACCTTGACCTCGGGGCTCATATCTCCAACGTTAGCCCGTGGCCGATGCGAGCGACATGCGGGGCTTATTGGTTGGGGTTTGGGAAGGGGTCGGCGCGCCTTATTCAGGCGTGCTCGGGTTGGGAACCGAGTTCGGCCGCTGGCCCAGGGTGGCGCTGACAGTCTTGGGGCTGTAATGGCCTTCACCGGAGGCGCGCAGCATCTGGATCGAGATGGTGTCACCGGGCTTCTTGGCGGCGACGTCGGCAGCGAGGTCGTTGGCGCTCTTGACCTGTTTGCCGTCGATGCCCACGATGATGTCGCCGCCGAGCGCGACTTCGCTACCACCGATCTTGGCTTCGACGTTGCCGGCGTGGATACCGGCCTTCGCCGCGGCGGTGCCAGCTTCGACTTTCTCCACAAGCGCGCCGCTCTTGACGGGCAGGTTGAGGCTGGAGAGTGAGGGATCGATTGTGAGGGTGCTGACGCCTAGGTAGGCACTGCGGATCGTCCCGCCCTTCTCGAGTTCGGGCAGCTCCTTCTTGGCGGTATTGATGGGCACCGCAAAACCGATTCCAACGCTGCCGTCGCTGCCGTTGCCGCCGGTCTCGATCTGCGAGTTGATCCCGATCACCTGGCCGGTCGCGTTGAGCAGCGGGCCGCCGGAGTTGCCGGGGTTGATCGGCGCGTCAGTCTGCAGGACATTGTCGATTTCAAAGCCGTTGGGGGCCGTGATTTTGCGCTGCAGCGCAGACACGACGCCTGTCGTCAGTGTGCGACTGAGACCGAACGGGTTTCCAATTGCGAGCACCGGGTCGCCGACCTGGGCGCTGGAGGAGTTGCCAAGCGTGAGCGGGTGCAGCGTGAGACCTTCCGTCGGGACCCGCAGCACGGCAAGATCGTTGGACGGATCCTTGCCGACGACCTTCGCTTCGACGGTCTTGGAGTGTTCGAAGCTCACGGTGACCTTGACGGCGTTCTCGACGACGTGCCAGTTGGTGAGGATCGTGCCGTCGGAGCTCACGACGAAGCCCGAGCCCGTGGCGGTCCCCTGCTGCTGTGATTCGCCGCCGAACCCAAAGGGCGATGCTTCGGCTTGGCGGACGATGTTGGAGGTCACGTAGACCACACCGGGCGCCGTGCGCTCGTAGATTTCGTGAGCCGTCGGTCCCGTCGTGCCCTTTGCCGAAGATGCGGAGGCGGCGGCAGGCGAAAGGGGAGCCTGCTGAATCTCGGTGACCGTCTTCTGCGAAGAACCGAGTCCGCCGATCGCGGCGATGACCGCGACGACGACGCCGCCTCCGACGAGGGCCGATAGGAACGGGATGGCAAACGAGCGCTTCATGTGCAGACAGGATGATCGGTCGCGATCAAGGCGATCTAAAGTGTTGCCTCGATGTGTCTAAAAGTTCGGAGTTCACTATCGACCTAACCCGCCGAACCCGACAGGCCCGCATTCGCCCCCGGCGCGGCTCCACGCAACTGCAGCAGAGCAACCCGCGGGTCCGCGGCGCGCATCAGGCTCTCGCCGACCAGCACCGCGTGGACGCCACGCGATTGGAGCTCGCGCAACTGCTGCTGCTCGGCGATGCCGGACTCCGACACGACGATCGTCTGCTCGGGCACATCGGCCAGCAGCTCAAAAGTGCGCCGCACATCAACGCTGAAATCGCGCAGGTCGCGGTTGTTGATCCCGATGAGATCGGCTCCGAGCTCCAGCGCGCGGTGCAGCTCGGCGCGATCGTGCACCTCGACGAGCACGTCGAGATCGAGCGCGCGCGCCTGGCAGTAGAGCTCTTCCAGCGCCACCTGCTCGAGCGCGGCGACAATCAGCAGAACGGCGTCTGCACCGGCAGCGAGCGCCTCGTGCAGCTGGTAGGGGTCGACGATGAAGTCCTTGCGCAGCAGCGGCAGGTCGCACGCAGCTCGCGCTTCGCGCAGGTCTTGCAGCGAGCCTTCGAAGTTCGGCCCCTCGGTGAGCACCGAGATCGCGCTCGCGCCACCACGCTCGTAGGCGCGCGCGATCGCGCCCAGGTCGGGCTCTGCGCGCAGCACCCCCGCTGAGGGCGAGCGGCGCTTGAACTCGGCGATCACGGCGATCTCGGGGCCGGCGAGAGCGCCGCGAAAGCGCCGCTGGCGTGCGAAAGCGTCGCGCGAGGCCTGTTCGACCTCCCGCTCCAGCTGGACCAGTGGGATCTCCTCGCGACGACGCGCCACTTCGATACGGGTGCTGGCAAGGATGCGCTGCAGCACGCTCGGCACCCCGGTGACAAGCGCGTCGTTCACGAGCTGATCGCCTCCCTCACGGTGGCGACCTGCGGCACAGGAAGCGACTCCCACCTCATTGGACGGCCCTCGAAGAGCCTCATTGGACTGCCTCTGGCTCGGGGGCGTGGAGCCGGCTGGCGTGCACGTAGCGCTCCAGAGCACGCGCCCCCCCACCGCCGTCGATCGCGGCGCGCGCAGCCTGCACGCCGTCGTCGAGTGTCGCGGCGGCGCCGGCGGCGTAGATCGCACCACCGGCGTTGATCAGCGCAAGGTCGGCTGCCGGGCCTTCGCCCTCGCCCGCGAGGATCGCTTCGGTGATAGCGGCGTTCTCGGACGGCGTACCCCCCGCCAGCGCCGGGTCCTGCGGATCGGCGGCGCGCGCGAGCCCGACATCCTCGGGAGTCAGCGTGTAGCGATGAACATCCCCGCCTGCGACCTCGACGACATGCGTGGGAGCGGCGATCGAGATCTCGTCGAGTCCGTCCTCCCCGCAGACGACAAGCGCACGCTGGACACCGAGGCGCACCAGGGCGCCGGCGATCGTATCCAGGAAGCGCTCGTCGGAGACCCCGATCAGCTGGCGCGTAGCGCCGGCTGGGTTTGTGAGCGGCCCCAGCAGGTTGAAGATCGTGCGCACCGCCAGGTCGCGCCGCACCGGGATCACATAGCGGGTCGCCTGATGATGGGCGGGAGCGAACATGAACCCAAAACCAGCCTCCTCGATGCAGCGTGCGACATCGATCGGCGTGAGGTCGATGCGCGCTCCGAGCGCCTCCAACACGTCGGCTGAGCCCGACGGCCCGGTGGCCGAGCGGTTGCCGTGCTTGGCCACCGCACAGCCCGCACCCGCGGCGATCAGCGCGGCGGTGGTAGAGACGTTGAACGTGCGGCGCCCGCCGCCGGTTCCGGCGGTATCGAGCAGGTCCTCGCGGCTCGTCGGGACGCGTGCCGCGAGCTCGCGCATCGTGCGCGCAAGCCCTGCCAGCTCCTGCTCGGTCTCGCCCTTGGTGCGCAGCGCGATCAGGAAGCCCGCAATCTGGGTCTCTGAAACCTCACCGTGCATGATCTCCGCAAGGACCTCCGCTGCGCGCTGCTCGCTGAGATCCTCGCGCGAGGCGAGGGCGTCAATCGCCGCCGTGAGAACCGGGTTGGGCATCAGGCGAGGAAGTTGGCCAACAAACGCTTGCCCTCTTCGGTGAGCACGGACTCGGGGTGGAATTGCACACCCTCCGCCGGGAGCTCGCGGTGGCGCAACCCCATCAGCACACCACCGCCATGCGCGGAGGCTTCAAGGCACTCCGGCAGCTCGGCGTCCACCACGAGGGAGTGGTAGCGCCCCACGGTCAGCGGCGAGGACAAGCCGCGGAAGATCGTGCGTCCGTCGTGCTCGATCGTCGTCGCCTTGCCGTGCACAGGCGGGTGCAGGGTGACGCGCCCCCCAAACGCCTGCGCCATCGCCTGGTGCCCGAGGCAGACCCCGAGCGTCGGAACGCCGGCTTCGGGTAGGCGCCGGACGACTTCCAGCGAGATCCCGGCGTCATCGGGCGTGCAGGGCCCCGGCGAGACCACGCAGCGCTCGTAGTCCCCGGCGAGCAGCTCATCCACGCTCGCGCGGTCGTTGCGCACCGTGTGCACGTCCGCGCCGAGCTCACCGAGATACTGCACGAGGTTGTACGTGAACGAGTCGTAGTTGTCGATCATCAAGAGCTTCATGGCCAGTCGGTCTGTGAGATCGCGAGCTCGATCGCGCGCAGCACCGCCCGCGACTTCGCGCGTGACTCCTCGTACTCGTACGCGGGCTTGGCGTCGGCGACGGTACCGCCGCCGGCCTGGATGTGCGCGACGCCGTCCTTGACGACGACCGTGCGGATGTGAATGCACGTATCGAGCTCGCCGCCGTAGGAGAGGTAGCCGATCGCGCCGCCATAGCCGCCGCGCTTGATGGGCTCGAGCTCGTCGATGATCTGCAT
The DNA here is from genome assembly GCA_036493975.1 of Solirubrobacteraceae bacterium. Classification (GTDB taxonomy): domain Bacteria; phylum Actinomycetota; class Thermoleophilia; order Solirubrobacterales; family Solirubrobacteraceae; genus Palsa-744. The sequence goes on along the minus strand of DASXOX010000083.1, from coordinate 21,648 downwards.
TGCGCGCACCTTCGGCGCACCCGAAAGCGTGCCGGCGGGAAGTACAGAGCGCAGCGCATCCATCGGGGTCACACCCTCGCGCAGCGTGCCCGCCACGGAGGAGACGATGTGCATCACGTGCGAGTAGGTCTCGACCGCCATGAACGTCTCGACCTCAACGCTGCCCGCCTCACACACGCGCCCGAGGTCGTTGCGACCGAGGTCGACGAGCATCACGTGCTCGGCGCGCTCCTTGGGATCGTCCAGCAGCTCGTGCGCGATCCGCTCGTCCTCGCTGACGTCCGCACCTCGCGGGCGTGTTCCGGCGATCGGCCGAGTACTGACACGCGCCCCCCTTCCCGGCGCGCCCGCGATGACCGTCAGCAGTGGCTCCGGGCTCGCACCGGCGACCTGGAAGTCACCAAAGTCAAGGAAGTACATGTACGGGCTCGGATTCACGGTCCGCAGCCCACGGTAGATCGAGAACGCGTCGACCGGAACCGGCGCCGACCAGCGCTGAGAGGGAACGACCTGGAAGGCGTCGCCAGCGTAGATGTAGCGCACGATGCGCTCCACCATCGCCTCGAACTGAGCGCGCTCCATGTTCGGCTGAAAGTCCGGCATCGTGCGCCGCTCGCTGCCGGGCGTCTTCGCGACGGCCGGCACCGGCCCGGCGAGTTGGCGCCTGATCTGTGTGATCGTCTCGCGGGCGGCCGCATAGGCGCGCTCCACGTCGGGCTCGTCGTCGAGGTCGGCGTTGGCGATGATCGTGACCGTGTGCTTGAGGTGGTCAAAGATCACCAGCGCGTCGGAGAGCATCAGCGCCATGTCGGGCAGACCCAGCGGGTCGGGGTTGGGCTCGGCCAGCGGCTCGACTGTGCGGACGAGGTCGTAGCCGAAGAAGCCCACCGCGCCACCCGTGAACGGCGGCGGCCGGTCGGCCTCCGACCAACTGATCGGGGCCTGCCGAAAGCGGCCGACGAGTGCTGCGGCGAGGGCATAGGGGTCCTCTCCACTCTCGCGCTGCGCGGCCTGACCCTCGCCCGACGGTGCGGATCGCCCGACGGCCTGGACGACATCGGGCAACGACCACCGCAACACCGAGCGTGGCCGCACGCCGATGAACGACCAACGCCCCACGCGTTGACCGTGGTCGGCGGACTCCAGCAGGAACGCCGGCTCGCTCGGCGCCAGCGCACGCAGCTTCAAAAACGCCGAGACCGGCGTCTCGCAATCGTCGATGAAAGAGTGGCGCAGCGCGAGCAGGTTGTAAGGCTCTTCTCCCGGGGCGCTCTGCATGGAGAGTTCCCGGGCGTGCTCGAGCGTCGGCTCGATTGCGAGCTCGCCGGCTGGGTCGGCTACCGGCAACTCAGCGGCGACGGGCATCGAGCACCCGCTCGGCGTCGGCGAGAGCGCGCCCGCGACTGCGCAGCAGCACGAGCAGGTGGTAGAGAACGTCGGCGGCCTCTTCCTCGACACGCTCGTCGGACTCCTCCCGGGCGGCCCGGGCGACCTCCTCGGCCTCCTCCATGACCTTCTCACCGATCCGAGCAGGGTCGTCGAGCAGCGAGACCGTGTAGGAGCCAGCCGGTCGCTCGTGAGCACGTTGCGCGAGCGTGCGCTCGAGACCCGGGAGCACCTCGTGTGGCGCGACCGGCTCAAGCTGGCCGCGATGGAAGCAGGTGCGCTCGCCCGTGTGACAGGCCGGGCCCGCCGGCTCGACGAGCGCCAGCAGCGTGTCGCCGTCGCAGTCCAACCGTAGTGCCCGCACGGCCTGGATGTTGCCGCTGGTGGCCCCCTTGTGCCACAGCTCGGCGCGCGAGCGGCTCCAGAGATGCAGCTCGCCGGTCGCCCGTGTTCGCTGCAGGGCGTCCGCGTTCATGTAGGCGAGCATCAATACCTCGCCGCTGCTCCAGTCCTGCACCACGCACGGCAGCAGACCGCGCTCGTCGAAAACGACCTGTGCGTCGAGAAGATCGGCAGCGGTAGCGCTCATCCGCGCAATTGTAGGTGGCGCTTAGGTAGGGACCGTGTGGCGCCCCGTCATCATGTGTGCCGTGGCATCGGTGCTGGAGCGCAAGCTGATCGTGATGACCGGCAAGGGGGGCGTCGGCAAGACTACGCTGGCCTCGGCAATCGGGCTGCTCGCGGCCAGGCGCGGCCTGCGTACGATCGTGGTCGAGGTCACCGGCGCCGGCTCAGATGCTGGGGCCGCCGGTCGCCTGGCGGCGATGCTCGGGCATGCAGAGCCACCGGAGCATGGCGTCGAGGTGGAACTGGACGAGCGACTCTGGGGTCTGTCGATCGATCGCGATCGCGTGGTGGCTGAATGGCTGCGCGCGCTTGGCGGTCGCGTACCGGCACGCGTGCTGACGTCGAGCGCGAGCGTTCAGTACTTGATCGCCGCCGCACCGGGAACGCGCGAGATGACCAGCCTGGTGAAGGTCTGGGAGCTCGCGCAGGGCAGGCGGCCCGCCGCGCGCGCGCGTGCGCGCGGCGGGGTCGGCGAACAGGCCACAGATTTGCCGCCATCTGAGGACTACGACCTGGTCGTGCTCGACGCGCCCGCGACTGGCCACGCGCTGGCATTGCTGCGCGCTCCACAGCTGTTCTCGGCGATCGCGCGAGTTGGGCCGATCGCGAACCAAGCCCGGCAGGTGCGCGACCTGTTGGAGAACCCTGCGCTGAGCGCCTATATCGCGGTAGCTCACGCCACCGAGATGTCGAGCACCGAGACGCTCGAGCTGCGCGAGAGTCTCCGCGATGATCTTGGCCAGGAGCTACACGCAGTACTCGTCAATGGCTCGTTGCCGCGCCGCTTCGCCGGGGAGGAGCTGCGGCGCATCGCCGCACTACATGGCCGGTCAATCGGACCGACCACGATGGCTCCTACCGCCGCGCCGACCAGGGTGCGCCACCGCGCCCGCACGGCAAACGGTGCGCCACCGGGCCTGACCCTCGCAGCAACGCGCGCCGCGCTCTCAGTCCACGAGCGCGCCCGCGCACAGCAGAGCCAAATCGCCCGCCTGCGCCGCCAGGGGATCACGGTCCTGACGATCCCATTCAGCTTCCAAGCCGAGCTGGATCTCGCCGCCGTGCAACGGATCGTCGATCGGCTCGATCGCGAGCTGTAAAGAGAGAATCAGATCCGGAGGGCCGCCGAGATGCGCTTGGCAGCTGCGCTCAGCGGCGGACCTAGCACTTCCACGAGCTCCTCGTGGGTCAACGCATCGGCGGGCACCGGCATCCCAATCGCGGCGATCACATCCTCGTGGGGTCCGAGCACCGGGGTCGCCAGCGTGCGTACGCCTGGCGCGAGCTCTTCGTCGCCGACGGCTAGATCCTCGTCACGGACGCGCTCGAGCTCGGCACGCAGCGCGCGTTTGCTCGTGATGCTGTTCGGTCCGCAACGCGTGAGCTGCAGCCGAGCAATTGCCTGCTCGCGCCGCTTCTCGGGCAGGCCAGCCAACAGCACCTTGCCCATCGCGCTGCAATTGGCTGGTACGCGCGCGCCAACCCCGAGATTGAGGTCGACGGCGTGTTGGCCTCGCCGCCAACCGCGCAGCCGATCGATGTATCGGACGTCGCCCTCGTCGAGGATGCCCAGCGACACTGTGCGGCCTGTCTGCTCGCGCAGCTCGCGCAGATGTTCGCGGGCCTTGCCGCGCAGCTCCATCGAGTCGAGCACCGACATACCGACGTCGACGACCCGCGGAGCGAGACGGTAGCGGCGCGCCTGGTCCTGCTCGAGGTACCCAAGCGCGACAAGCGTCGACGCATAGCGATGTGTGGTCGAGCGACTCATGCTGAGCTCGTCCGCAAGATTCGCGATGCCGCGCACCGGGTGCTCGGCGCTGAAGCAGTTCAGGATCGCGAGACCAGCGCGCAGCGACGAGGAGAAACGGCCGCTGCGCTCGTCTGACCAGTCCCCGCTCGCGTTGCCAGCGTCGTCGCGATCGGAGGTTGCCTTCGGCATCTGCCCTCAGCATGCCCCGGGCGGTACGGGCGCGCAACACACAAGTGAAAATATGCGCCCGATTAGGCTGGTCAAGCCGAACGCAGCGCGTACACGATTCGCCAGAGCCGCAAGATCGGAAGCATGATCGCCGACAACGAACCACCGGCACGGGCGATCGTGAGCGTCGTGGGACGCATCGCGACTGTGCGAGCGCTGTCCCGCGAGAGGTACATCGCGATCATGCAAGCAGCTATCACCGCATGTCGATGACCGCGGTCAAGACCGCGAGCGTCAGCGAGCGAACGTGAGACCAGCTCTGCGAGCCTCCTGGTGGCCGCCTCGCGGCTCGGATAGTGCGCCACATAGCTGTGTCCACCCAGCGTGACGTCTTCGGCCTCGTCGACATAGCTGTCGAGCATCGTGCTCGTTAGGGCAATCCATGGGAAATAGGCTCGGAGCACTGCATCGAGCTCGCGTTCGCTGCTCGTCGCTTCTGCGGCAAGAGCGAGCAGGGCGTGAACCGTGAGCGACGCGCTGGCGGCGCCTGAGAGCTCAAACCAACTCGCTCCGTCATAGCCGGCGCATTCGCGCTCGGCCCACCCGCGGAGCTTGCGGTCACGCCTCCGCGGCTCGCGCTCGTGGTTGATCGCCAAGACCAACGCTCGGTATGTCTCCCGGTGCAAGGAATGGCGTACCAGTGGATAGCCAGGCAACGCCTCACAACCGACGCGACAGGTCCTGACGAGCGCATCCAGGTAACCACCGTCGTCGTCCCACAGGTGGTGGCGGTAGTAATCCGAGAGGCTGCTGGAGGGATCGAGCGCCTCAACCAACGCCAGGTGTAGCTGTCGGCCGTTGCCGACATCGGCCTGGCGCTCGTGGACGTTGTCGAGGAAGTCGAGGACCACCTCGTAGGCGACCAGCACCCTCAACAAGCCCGGGCTGCGCCGTCGCGGGACGATCGAGAAGAGCGCCGCTCCGTCGGCGTGTGTGCGCTTTTCAGCAAGCGAGCTAAGCGCGTCGTCGCGAAGCGTCGTATCGGGAATCGAGCGCGCACAGCTCCGCCATGCTCGCAGCTCACCGGCTACCGAGCGCAATCCCCACGACAGCTCCCGTGCCGCCGCCGCCGCCAGCTCCCAGACCTGGCGGGGAGACAGCGGCGCCGGGTTTCTGGCTGCTCGCGAGATCGTAACCCCCGCTCCAGCTTATGCAACGATTCGGATTGCATTGACGAGCTTTACGGAGGATTAACGAGCGTGAAACCGGCGAGCCTCAATCCTGCAGCATGATCGCCGGACGCACACAGGCAGCCAGGTAGCCGGGTACGGCGAGGATCACAAGCGCGACCGCGGTGACGAGGCCGAGGTTGCCGATTGCGGTCAGCGCCCCGATCGTGTGTGCGACCGGAAAGCCAGTGACGAGTGTCAGAGCCCGGGTTAGCAGCAGCTGTCCGTAGAGCCCGAAAAGCGCGCCGGAAAGACATCCGCCACCCAACAGCAACGCGCTCTCGATGAGCAGCGAGCGCCACAGGATCCCGCGACCGAAACCGTCGACCTTCATGTCGGCCAGGCGACGGCGTCGCTGCCAGATCATGGCGCCCATCGCAGCTGCCATCGCGAGGACCGCAGCGGAGAGCACAAGCGAGCTGATCTGCGTCAATCTCGCCAGCCCCTGGCGGCTCGTGAGATGTCCGCGCCGCTCTCGCTGCGCAGCCGTTTCGGCGACCAGCGCTGACTTGGGTCCCAGCGCCCGCCGTAGCTCGGCTGGGATCCGCCACGTTGGGACTCCCGGCTTCAGGGTGAGGCCATAGGCGCTCACGTCGGTACTGCCCCAAGCATGTGCGTAATCGCCGGCATTGACGATGAACGCACCGGGTGGCCATCCGATGTTCGTAATCAGCGCCGCGATACGCAGACGCGTCGGTCGTGGCGAGGGCAACAGGAACTCCTGGCCGACACGCAGATGGTGTTCGCGGGCGATCGCCTGGGAGATCGCGATCCAGCCGCCCGCGCGTAGGCGAGCATTTGCAAGCACATCGACACCGCTGACGATCTCGCTCGCGGGAACCGGTCGCGCGACGGAGCTCGCGGGGGCGAGCACCCAGACCCGGCGGCGCCCGAAGTCGAGCAGGCCACCACGGTAGATCTGCACGGATCGGACGCCGGGCATCCGCGCAAGCGCTCCTTTGAATCTGTCCGGAAACGGAGTGGTCGCCAACAGGTTGCCCGGTCCCGACGGTGAGACCCACATGCCCGCGAAGCTGTTGACGGCGTGCGTGGAGGCGTCGAGACCGCGCTGCAGATTGGCGTGGGCGCCTTGGATCGCGACACTGCCGAATACCGCGATCGCGCCGGTAGCGGCGATCGCCAGCGAGCGCGCGCGGCTGGCGTCGGACTTCAGCTCGACGGTTGCCAGATGTGACGCAGCGCTTCCGCGCGAGCGAGTGAGTCCCTCGAAGACCAGCACCACCAGGCGAATCGTGGCGGGCAGCAACAGCAGGAGCCCGAGGACAAGACTTACTACCCCCAGGATCGCCTCGCCGGGCGCGCGCAGCAGGATCACTGTTGTCGTCACCAAGCAGAGAACACCGGCGACCTCCGGGGGATGATCCCTTCGTCGTGGCGAGAAGCGTCGGCCGGACTGGAGTAGCAACGGCGAGAGAATGTCCTTGCGCAGCGGCACGAGGACGCCGACGATCGACGCGAACAGGCCCCCGGCAGCTGCAAGCACTGCACTTGCCACCGTGACAACTCGTTGTGAGTCCAGCGAGAAGGCGAATGAGAGGTAGCCCGGGCTCGCGCGGAACAGCGCGAGCGAGAGCAGGTCTCCAAGCAACAGGCCCAGCAACGATGCGACGACACCGAGCACGAGCGCGTCGAAGAGCAGCACTTCGACGATCATCCGGCGTGGGTAGCCATCGAGGCGGAGATCTTCGACCAAGCCACGTCGCTGTGGCGTGGTGAACAGGATTGCGGCGATCGCGAACAGGAAGCCGACGAGAGCGCTGATCGCCGAGAACAGCAGCGCCGACTGCTTCGCCGGTCCTGCCGCCTGGTTGAAAAGGGCGCCCTCGTAGCTGGTGCTCTGAACGTCCAGGCGCCCGCGTGCCAAGCGCCGTAGACCCGCCAGCACCTCTCGTTCGTGCCCCCGAACAGGCTGTACGAGGATGCTCGTGAGGCGTCCCTGCATCCCACCGAGCTGCTGGGCGTACGGGAGTGGCGCAATCCCGGCCGGACTGTCGATCAAGCCGCCGACTTCGTCTTCGAGCAGCACCGCTCCTACGAAGGCCTGCTGCCGCCGCGACCCGATCTGCAGCTCGGTCGACTGCAGCGAACCGAGGCCGATCGAGCGTACAAGCGGCAGGGGCAAAGCGAACGCATGCTGGTGTTCGATCTGGGCCGCCGTGAAGCGCCGCATCAACGGGCCGCCGAGATGCGCGTAGCGCGTGCCGGTGCTGAACAGCGTGATCGCCGCCTGGCCGCGCGGACCCGCCACCGTGGCGCGCTGTTCGAGCACGGGCATAGCCGCACCGACACCCGGCAGGCGCTGGACCTCGCCTAGGAGCCGCTGTTCGAATCCCTGTGGACTGCGCGCGACAAGCTGCAACTGCATTTTGCCCACGACCCCGCCGATCAGCTCGGACACCGAGTCACCCAGGCTGTTGCTGGCGATCTGTGATGAGAACAGCAGCGCGACCCCGATCGCTATGCCGACGATCGCGAACAACTCCTGGACCATCCGCGCGCGCAGGCGCACGCGGTAGAGCAGCAGGATGTTGCGTAGCCTCGTCATCGCCCGGTTCATTGTCGTTAGAGGAGATCCGCTGAGACGCGAGCGCGCGCCGACTCGTATGGGACCAGGCAGCCGTCGTGCAGGGCGTGGACCCTGTCGGCGTAGCGTGCGGCCTGAGGGTCGTGCGTGACCAGCACGACGGCTACCTGGCGCTCACGGCAGATGCTCGTCAGGAGTTCCAGGACTTCGCGGCCGCGGCGGGAGTCGAGGCTGCCGGTGGGCTCATCGGCGAGCACCAGCTTCGGCTCGGTCGACAGCGCGCGTGCGATCATCACCCGCTGGCGCTCGCCCATCGAAAGCTGTTCGGGACGGTGGCGCAGGCGCTCGCCGAGGCCGAGCTGCTCAAGCAGTGGGATCACGCGACGATGCGCCTGGCGCGGAGTCACGTCGGCGCCGAGCAACTTCAGCGCGGCGTTGTCGAGCGCACTGACTCCCGGAATCAGATTGAGCGTCTGTCGCACGAACCCGAGCTCCTGCAGACGGTAACGAGCACCGTCACGCTCCGAGAGCGAAGAGATCTTGCGACCTTCGAGGGTTATCTCTCCACGGTCTGGACGCAGCAGTGCGGCGATCAGCATCAACAGGGTCGTCTTGCCCGAGCCACTTGGCCCGTAGAGCGCGACGAGCTCCCCGGACTGCACCGAGAGAGAAACCCCATCGACGGCGCGAACCGGCTCGCCTTCGCCGACCTCGTAGTGCTTGACCAGCTCACGCAGCTCCAGCATCAGGCGGATTGTTGCCTGCTGCGCAGGCTGATCACCTTGGCGGGCTCGAGCTCTGGTTCAGGGCGTTGCGGGGGTTCTGGCACGAATACCAGACGGCCCCCACCGAGCGAGGCGAGCTGGTGGGCGCGCATCGTGGCGGGCATGTCGGGGACCGCCATCAGCACAGCGATCGCTGCGTCATCGGCGAGCGAGCGCAGCAACTCGGTGACGCGCTCGCGCTCGAGCACGTCGAGGTTCGCGGTTGGATCGTCGATCAGCAGCAGCCGCGGCTCGCGCGCGATCCCGTGGGCGATGCTGACGAGCGCGCGCTCGCCGTCACACAGGCTCGACCAGTGCTGGCCGGCGTGCGTGGCGACGCCGACGCGTTCCATCGCCGCAGTCGCGCGCGCATAGGCCTCGCGACGACCATGCTCGGCCAGCAACGGCAGGGCGACGTAGTCGAGCATTCGCAGATCGCTCTTGGGCCCGGAGCGCCGCACCCAGCCAATTCGCTCCAACATCAACCGCGCGTGGCCGGCCTCGGAGAGCTGCGCCAGATCGGTGCCTTCAAAGCTCACGCACCCGCTGTCCGGATACTCAAGGCGAGCGGAGAGCTTGAGCAGCGTCGTCTTGCCCGAACCGCGTGGACCCCAGACCGCGAGAAACTGTCCCGCGTGTACCTCCAGCGATACGTCAGTGAGAACCCTTACCTCAGAATCTCCGCGCCAGTAGCTCTTGCCGATCCCTTGAAGCGAGAGCAACGCGCCCATGGTCAGGCCTCAGAGTATCGCTGGCGCGCCGTCCCGTAGGCGGTGTGCATGCGTTCCAGCGACTCGCGCACGCCCTGCAGCCACGTCAGGCGAGCGTCCCAGAAGGAGAGCTCGGCATCGCGCACGTGGACGAGCACCAAACCAGACCACCTGTTGGGCGCGGGAGGTTGCATGCGCTCGAAGACGCGCCGCAGCTCCTGCACGCGACCGAGACAGACGAGCTCCTGACCGTAGACCAGCTCGATCAGGCGGGGTAGGTTGTGCGGCTGGCAGAGCGCCACCTTCATGTGCAGCTCATCGCGCAGCGGCGGAGCGGAGGAGGACCCCAACAGCCACTCCTCGAAGCGCTGGACGCCGGCGGGCGTGGCTTCAAACACGCGCGACTCGGTGCGCGAGCCCGGGGTTCGTCGAACTGGGGTGCGGAGTCCCGGGTCCACATCCGGAACCGCAGCCAACCTCGCGCCCCCCTTGCCTGGGGCGCGTCGCTCGACCGCGCGAACCAGCCCGTCGCGCTCAAGTCGAGCCAAGGCGGAGTAGACGTTTGAGTCCACGAACTCCGCCGAAGCAAGCCGCTGACGGAGCTTTGCGGTCAGGCGGTGCGGGGGGCCAGGCTCCTCGATCACCAACCCCAAGACTGCAATCTTCGCGGACATACGCTTTCCCGCTTGCCTCTCTTACGCTTGACTACAGATACCCCCAGTGGCTTTGTAGACGGTACACCAAATCATCTTCCGGTGCTGGGTTTACCGAGTCTGGTCCAGCTAATTGATAGTTTGCGACCACGATCGTTCAGGCGATCAATCACGTCGTTACTGCCAAAGCTAGGTACAGCCCCCTACGTGAACCCCAGCCGATCGAGCAGGCCGTCGTCGGCGCGCCAGTCACGGCGGACGCGCACGGAGAGGTCAAGATGCACACGGCTGGAAACCTCCCGTTCGAGCTCGCGCCGAGCGGCACTGCCGATCGCCTTGATCATGCCCCCCCGTGCCCCGATCAGGATGCTCTTCTGCGAAGCGCTCTCGACCCAGATCAGAGCTCTGACCCGCACGAGATCCGCTCGCGGCTGCTCGATCTCCTCAACCACGACCTCGACGGCATGCGGGATCTCTTGGAAGGTGCGCCGGATCGCGGCCTCACGGATCAGCTCGGCCAGCAGCAGCTCGCGCGGCTGATCTGAGTGTTCGCGCGCGTCAAACAGGAATGGGCCCTCCGGCAGCATCCCGCCGAGGTGCTCCACGAGTGCCCCGACCCCGACACCGGTCCGCGCGGAGATCGGGAAGACCTCACCGTCAAGCGCGAGGCTCGCGGCCTGCTCGAGCGCGGCCAGCGTGCGCGCCCGGTCGAGGCGGTCGACCTTGTTGACCGCGATCGCCGCCGGCAGGCGCGCCTCGGCGAGCGCGCGGGCGATGAAGCGATCGCCCGGCCCCACCCCCTGCTCCCCGCTGAGAAGCAGCAACGCGGCGTCGGCCCCCTCGAGCTCCTCGCGCACACGGGTCGCCATCCGCGCCGTCAGCGCATCGCGCGGTCGCTGTACGCCGGGAAGGTCGACGAGCACGATCTGTCGCGCGCCATCGGTGCGAACACCGCGAATCGCCCGCCGCGTCGTCTGCGGGCGATCGGAGACGATCGCGATCTTGCTTCCCACGACGGCGTTGACGAGCGTCGACTTGCCAACATTGGGGCGCCCCGCGAGGGCGACGAAGCCGGCGCGCGTCAACGGCCGAGCGCCTCCCAGCGCATCAGCTCGGCCTGCACCGCGAGCATCTCGCCCGCGTCGCACTCATGGTCCATGCCAACGAGGTGCAGCACACCATGGACGACCGCCTCGTAGATATCGCGGGTGTGCGGCGGACAGATCACGACGTCGCCCAGCTCGCGAGGCACCCCGTCGAGCTCGACGGCGCCATCGATTGGAAATGACAGCACGTCGGTGGGACTCACCTTGCCGCGGTGCTCGACGTTGAGCGCCGCGATCTGTTCCTCATTCACGAGCGCGATCGCGAGATGACCGCCGTGGACACCGGCGCTGGCGGCCGCGAGCGTACACAAACGCCGAACCTTCTCCTCGCACAAGCCCGCCTCGCCGTGCTGCGGCTCGGCGAGGATCTCCACATCAAGGCCCTGCTCGACGTTCACGCCCGCCTACGCGCGACGCCGGTCGGCCGGGCGCAGCTCCGGCGCGCCACGCTGGGCGTGCACGTCGTAGGCCTCCACGATCCGCTGCACGAGCTTGTGGCGCACAACGTCCTCACCCCCGAAGCGCACGAACTCGATGTCCTCGACGGCATCGAGAATGTCACCGACGACGATCAGACCCGACTGCTGCTCGCGCGGCAAATCAACCTGAGTGATGTCGCCGGTGACGACCATCTTCGAGCCGAAGCCCAGGCGCGTAAGGAACATCTTCATCTGCTCCGGTGTCGTGTTCTGCGCCTCGTCGAGAATCACGAACGAATCGTTGAGCGTGCGACCGCGCATGAATGCGAGCGGCGCGATCTCAATGACGCCGCGCTCGATGTGCTGGGAGACCTTCTCGGGGTCGAGCATGTCGTGCAGCGCGTCAAACAGCGGGCGCAGATAGGGATCGACCTTCGCCATCAGATCCCCCGGCAGGAAGCCCAAACGCTCGCCGGCCTCCACGGCGGGGCGTGTGAGGATGATGCGGTTGACCTCGTTGCGCGAGAGCGCCGCCGCGGCCCTCGCGACGGCAAGGAACGTCTTGCCGGTACCCGCGGGACCGACCCCGAAGGTGATCGTGCGCCGTCGGATCGAGTCGACGTAGCGCTTCTGGTTGACGGTCTTCGGCGCCACGCGTAGCGAGTGGTGGCGCCAGACAACATCCTCCAGCACGCGCGCCGGTGACTCGTGGGCGTCAAGCGCGCTGGCGACCGCCTCGATCGTCCCAGGCCCGATCTCGTGGCCGCGCGCGATCAGCTCGGAGAGCTCGTGCACGACGCGCTCCCCGGCTGATGCCTCCGCCTCCGACCCCTCCAGCGTGAGAAGGTTGCCGCGCAGGAACACCCGACACTCCAGGTGGCTCTCCAGGGCCCGCAGCACGGCATCCTGGCTGCCAGCGAGCTCGGCGGCGACTTCGTTGGGCAGCTCAATCTGCGTCTTCATCCGCCGAGCGATCGGGTGGGGACCGTCATCCCTGCAGCGCCGCCCGCACGAGCCCCGAGACGCGCCCGCCGTCGGCGCGGCCGTCCACCGCCGCCATCGCGACCCCCATCGCGCGGCCCATATCTCTCACCGACTCCGCCCCGCTCTCGCGCACGGCCCCCTCGACGATCTCCCGCAATTGCTCCTCGGAGAGTTCAGCCGGCAGGTAGGCGGCGATTAGCTGCGCCTCGGCTTCCTCGCCGGCGGCAAGCTCGGCGCGCCCACCCTCGCGATAGGCCTGGGCCGCCTCCAGGCGCCGTTTGCGCTCGCGGCGCAGCACCGCCAGCTCGTCCTCGCCCCCCGCCTTCGCGTCCTTCTGCAGCTCAGAGAGCACCATCCGCAGAGCGCCGACGCGCTCCCTCTCGCCCGCCTTCATCGCGGTGGCAAGGTCGCTCTTGAGCTGCGCTTGGACGGTCACGTTCGTCGTCAAGCATAGCCGCGCCCCACACGCCGCCGGCGCAGCACTGGGTTTGTTCACACAGCCGTCACAGGGCAGAGCCTCAGATTGGCGTAACGCGCAGACCGTCGGCGTGCAGCTCGTGCACGCCGACATCCACGAGCTGGCCCGCGCGTGCCGCCCCGCCCGGCAGGTAGCAGCGGGTGTAGTCGGCGGTGTAGCCCGCGCACTGGGCTTCGGCGACCTTGTCGACGAGCACGCGCTCGCGCGAGCCGAGCTTGGCGACGCGGTGCTGGCGCGAGCGGACCTCGGAGAGACCGCGCAGCTGCTGGGAGCGGCGCTTCTTCTCCTGCGGCGCGACGCGATCCCCCAGCGACTCAGCGACCGTTCCAGGGCGCGAGGAGTAGGAGAAGGAGTGCACGCGGCTGATCCCCGCCTCGCTTACCAGCGCCAGTGTGCGCTCGAAGGCCGCCTCGTCCTCGTTGGGAAAGCCCACGATGATGTCCGTCGTGACATTCACCTGGGGCACAGCGGCGCGCAGCTCGTTGATCGCTTGCAGGTACTCCGCAGCGCTGTAGTGACGACCCATCGCCTCCAGCACGCCGTCATCGCCGGACTGCATCGGGACGTGCAGGTGGGGGCAGACCTTGGGCTCCTCGTGCAGCGCGCGCAGCAATGTGTCGCGCACGTGGATGACCTCGACAGAGGACAGTCGCACGCGCTGTACTCCCGGGACCGCCGCTGCGGCCATCATCAGCTCACCGAGCTCCAGACCGTGTTCGGGGTCGCGGTAGTCGCCGACGCTGATGCCCGTCATCACGACCTCCGGCTGACCGTCGGCTACGCGGCGCTCGACCTCCGCGAGCACAGCTGCGGCCGGGCGCGACCGAGCTCCGCCACGAACGGTGGGGATGATGCAGTACGCGCAGTGGCAGTCGCAGCCGTCCTGGACCTTGACAAAGCCGCGCGTGCGCGCCGCCGCGGAGCGCTCGGGCGCGGCGGGTGTGTGCACGATCGCGGCCCCGTCGCGCGCGTGTGTGCGCGCGCGTACGCGCGCACGGCGGGGTCCGCGACGACCGACGAGCGGCTCGTGCTCGATGTCGGCACAAGCCCCCAAGTGCTCTGGCATCGCCGCCGCGACGTCATCGGCAGTGCCGATGAACGGGCGCACACCGGGATCGATGTCGGCGAACTGCCTCGCGTTTAGGTTGACTGCGCAGCCCGCTACGTAGACCTCGCGCGCGCTTTTCAATGAGCGGCGCACCGACTGGCGCGACTTGGCCTCGGCCTCCGCTGTGATGCAGCAGGTGTTGATGACATGCAGCTCGGCCTCCGCCTCCGGCGCCTCCTCGTGCCCAGCCTCCAGTAGACGCCGCCGAGCGAGCATGGCGTCGGCGTGAGAGACCTTGCAGCCCAAGAACTTGACCGCGAAGCGCATCGTGTGCGCAGCGTAGCGCCGCCACCGGCCTCGCGTGCGGCCGCCGCGCAGCCGCCCTCAGGGCCCGAGGAGCGTCTCAGCTGCGATCTCGGGCGCCTCGCCCATGCGCTCGAGCTCCGGAGGGTGCCCGAGCTGCCCGAGCTCGGAGGTGTCGCGGCTGAAGAGCAACGCGACGGTCCAGTCCACGAGCAGGCGCAGCTTTCGCTTGGCGCCGGGCATGTTCGACATGTGGTAAGTCCGCGCCAGAAACCACGCCGGGAACCCGCGCCAGCGGATACCCATCGTAGAGGCCACGGCTTGGTGGCGACCGAGGTCTACGAAGACACCGCGGGTGCGGTAGGTGAAGGGCCGCACCCGCTGCCCGGCGCCGAGTTCGGCGGCCACGTTGCGCGCCACTCGCCGTCCCTGGCGGATCGCGTGCTGGGCGGTCGGCGGGGAACTCGAGCCCTTGCGCGCAGGGTCAGGAACAGCAGCGGCGTCTCCGATCGCCCACACGTTGCGGTGGCCGCTGACGCGCATCGTGGCATCAACCTCGAGACGCCCATCCTTTGCCAGGGGCAGGCCGAGTTGTGCGATGACGGGGTTGGGACGCACCCCAGCGGTCCACACGACGGTGCGCGCGGCAATCGTGCGCCCGTCACTGAGTCGCACCCCGCGATCGCCGACACTCTCAGTCGTGACGCCCGTGTGGATCTCGATGCCGCGACCGCGTAGCTCACGTTCAGCGAACGCCGCCAGACTCGGGGCGACCTCGGGCATCACGCGATCGCGCGCCTCCAACAGCACCCAGCGAACTCCCTGCACCTTGCAGCGGGGATACATGTCGAGTACGTCGGTCATGAAGTCCTGGAGCTCCGCGAGTCCCTCCAAGCCGGCGTAGCCGGCACCCACAAAAACAAATGTCAGATACTCAGCACGCGCCTGAGCGTCATGGACGGTCTCGGCGACCTCAAGCATCGACACCACGCGATTGCGCAGAGCGATCGCCTCCGCCAGCGTCTTGAAGCCGATCGCGTGCTCCACGAGACCCGGGATCGGCTGGCTGCGGGAGATCGAGCCCAGCGCGACGATCAGCTGGTCATAGCGCAGCTCGTGGCGGCGGCCGTCAAGCGAGTCCACCACCAGCGCTCCGCGCTCGGGCGCCGCGCTCGTGACACGCCCGAGCCACAGGTCGGTCTGGGAGAGCTGCTCGCGCAACGGCACCACGACGTGGCGCGGCTCCAGCGTCCCGGCCGCGGCACCTGGTAGCAGTGGAGTGAACAATAGGAAGTTGACGTCGCTGACCAGCGTCACGCGCGCACTGTTGTGCGGAAGCACGCGCTCCAGGGTGCGCGCGGCATAGAAGCCGCCAAAGCCACCCCCGGCGATTACTACGTTCCAAGCCACTGCCAGCCAGGCTAGTGGCCCTCAGCGGTAGAGACCAATGTCACGAGCGCACGACGGCACCCGTCGGCGGCACCGGACCTCACAGGTGGCGCAACCCTTGCGCTACCCAATAGTCTGCGGCCAATGGATACCGCTCTGTACGCACGTGCGCTCGCGCCGTTTCTCGCCGAAGCCCAGCAGATGCTCCCAGCCGGCGCCGAGATCTTCGACGCGCACACCCATCTCGGCCTCGACGAGGACGGACGCTCGCTGACGCTGGCCGAACTCCTGGGCCAGCTCGACGAAGCCGGGGCGCGGCGGGCATGCGTCTTTCCGCTTCACGACCCCGAGCGCCATCCGTCCTACAGCCTCCCTAACGACCGCGTGCTCGCGTGGGCCGGCGAAAGCGAAGACAGGCTGATCCCGTTCTGCCGCCTCGATCCCTTCGACAGTCCCGTTGCGGAGGCCGAGCGCTGCCTGGCAAAGGGGGCACGTGGGATCAAGCTGCACCCACGCGCACAGGAGTTCGGCTTCGACGGCAAAGAGCTCGAGGGGATCTTCGAGGTCGCCGAGGAGGCGCGCGTGCCGATCCTGATCCACGCCGGGCGCGGCCTGCCGCCAATCGCACAGGGTCTCGCGGAGCTCGCGCTACGTCACCCCGGAGCCGTGCTGATCCTCGCGCACGGCGCGATCTGCGACCAGGGGATCCTGACCTCGATGCTCGCCGATCACCCCGGCGTCCTGTACGACACCTCCTGCTTCTTCGCGTTGGATGTCTTGGAGCTGTTCGCACGGGTGCCCGCAGAGCGGATCGTGTTTGCAACTGACCCACCCTACGGCCGTACTCAGAGCGGGCTCTACCTCGCGCTGCGCCTCGCCGTGCAGGCGGGCCTCGACGAACAGGCAACCCGGGGGCTACTTGGAGAGACCGTCGCGAGCCTCTTCGACGGGCGCGGACTGCCCACCCCACACGCGCCGCGGCGCGGGCCAACGGTCACGTTGTCGGGGCGCCTCGCGCGGGTCTATGGGTATGGGAGCCTCGTCGGACCCGCGCTGCTCGCCGGCGTCATCGACCAGGCACGCGCGATGCTCGAGATGGCGATCGCCGCATGTCGCGACCCCGAGCCCGGGGATGTCGGCGAGGCGTTGGAGGTCATCGGTGGGGCGCTCAGCGCCGCCGAGGCGTTGCTCACCGGGCCCGAGGGGGTGCGGGCCGCGATTGATCTCGTGTACCGGTCGATGGCGCGGGCGGCAACGGAGGTCGCTTAGCTCAAGCGGACCGTCACAACATCCAGCCCTGGCACACAATCGAAATGGCGCAAATTGGACGTCGCAACACGCCATCCCGCCGCGAGCGCGGTCGCCGCGATGAGCCGGTCATGGGCTCCTATATCGGCTCCCGCAGAAGCCAGGCTCGCCCATAGTCTTGCGTGGACACGCGCAACGAGCAAATCGAACGGCAGTGTGGGGAATGCCGCGAGCGTCGCCTCCACGAACGCCCCGCGCGGCCCGTGGTGGGCCTCGCTCGCCCTGTGCACGCCGTGCAGTAACTCCGAGGCCGTGATCGCCGCGATCCCGACCTCCTCGTCTGCGCCAAGCTGATCGCCGAGACGCCGCGCGACCTCCGCCATCGCGTTGCGGGCCGGCAGACTGCGCAACGACCGCTCGAACTCGACGAAAACCGTCGTGTCTAGGAGCGTGCCCACGGATCGCCAGGCACGGGCCCGACTGCGTCGAGCACCGCTTCCATGTCCTGCCCAAATGCCGGATCGGGAGGCGCGGCCTGAGCTAGCATCGCCAGCGCAGTGGCCAGCGGACGTCCTCGCGCGAGTGTCGGTTCGGCGGGCGCCCGATCGTCAGGGTGCACGATCACGAATGTCGGACGCTCACGATTGACGACCACGACGTCCTCGTGTCGTGCGACCGCTTCGCGGGCGCCACGAGGGATGCGGATTTCCTCGGCTTTGATCGTGGCCATCCTTCAAGCCTAGCACGAAGCGTACGGTAGTGTACGGGAGCGTACGGGATAGACCGTGCCTACCACGAATAGGACCAGGGGCGGTCGCGAACGCGCGATCAGTGCTGCTTCATCAGCCGCACACGCTTAGCCACGTCGCAGCCCACTCCCCACCGCTGCGCCGCGCACGCTCGCGCAGCCCCCAGCGCGCACCGAAAGCGTCGACGATCTCCTCGACCTCGTGCGCCAGCAGCCCACTTGCGATCAGATCCCGCGGGCGCCCTGGCAGCTTCCGTGCGAGATCCAGCAGCAGCGGACGCAGCAGGTTGGCGATCATGACCCCACTATCCGGTGGCTCCTCCCAAAGCAACTGGTCGCGCCGCAGATCGAAGTGTCCGACCTCCAGATCGACACCGTTGACGAGCGCGTTCTCGCGCGCCGCCTCGACGCTCTCGATCTCGTTGTCCAGCGCGCGCACCGGCGCATAGCCGAGCTTGGCGGCGGCGATCGCGAGCACACCCGAGCCGGTGCCGACATCCAACAGCGGACCGCGCTCGGCCGCACCCTGGTTCGTTGACTGGACTGCGAGCTCCAGCAGCAGCTCCAGACACAGCCGCGTCGTCGCGTGTGCGCCCGTCCCGAAGGCCTGTGCGGGGTCGATCACGATCTCGCACACACCCGCGCGGTCGCTGGGGGCCTCCCACGGAGGGCGAATGTGCAGCGCCGGCACCTCTCCCCCACCGTCAACCGGCCTCTCGACGAGCACGGGCCGGTGAAAGTGCTTCCAGCGCTCGCTCCAGTCATCGGGCAGCTCGCTGGTGGAGATCTCCACCAGCGCCCCACCGGCCGCGGCCTTCAGGTCGGGCAGCTCGGGAAGCTCGCCAGGCGCTCCGTAGACCGCATACTCCACGAGGTCGGGCGCCACCTCGGCCTCCTCGACGCCTGAGGGCGCGAGCTCGAGCAGCTCGGCCAGCACCAACTCGGCCTGCTCGCGCTGGACGCGAATCGCGAGGCGGATCACGCGGCCTGGCTGCGCAGCGCGCGGCGCAGCTTGGAGAAGACCGACTCGTCCGTGCGCAGGTTCTCGTGGGTGAGCGTGTCGTGCATGCGCTCCATCAGCTCGCGCTGCTCGGCGCTCAAGCGCCTGGGCACGACGACATTGACGACGACGCGCAGATCACCGTGACCGCGCCGCAAACCCGGCATCCCCTTGCCGCGGACACTCAGGATCTCCCCGGGCTGGGTCCCCGGCGGGATCTCGATCGAGGTCGGGCCGTCGAGCGTTGGGACCTGTAGGCTCGCGCCGATCGCGGCCAGCGGTGCGGAGACGTCGAGCGCGGTAATCAGGTCGTCGCCCTCTCTCACGAAGCGCTCATCGGGGCGCACCCTGACGAGCACGTAGAGATCGCCGGCAGGCGCGCCCGCTTCTCCCGCGTGCCCCTTGCCGGAGAGCCTGATTCGCTGACCCTCGGCGATCCCGGCGGGGATATCCACGGTGAGCGTGCGCTTGATCGCGCGGCGCCCCCGCCCGCGACAATCACGGCAAGGCTCGCGCGCGGTCCGCCCGTCGCCCTGGCAGACATCACACGCGACCGTGCGCACCATTTGGCCGAACGGCGTGCGCGTGACGGCCTGGAGTTGCCCTGCTCCGCCGCAACGTTTGCACGTCTCGATCGGCGTGCCCGGCTCGGCGCCGTTACCGTGGCAGTGCTCGCAGCGCTCGATCGCGTCGAAGGTGACCTCGACGCTTGCGCCTCGAGCGGCCTGGAGCAGCTCGATTTCCGCCGCGACCGCGACGTCTCCGCCGGGAGCCGGCCCGCTGGAGCGCCCACCGCCAAACGCGCCGGAGCCGCCGAAGAAAGCATCGAACAGGTCACCGATCGAGCCGAACGCGTCGAAGTTGGGGGCGTATCCGCCGGAGCGCAGCCCGTCGTGCCCGTAGCGGTCGTATGTCGCGCGCCGCTCCGGGTCGCACAGGATCTCGTAGGCCTCGGCGGCCTCCTTGAACTTCTCCTCCGCCTGGGGGTCGTGTGCGTTGACATCGGGGTGCAGCTCGCGGGCGAGTCGGCGGAAGGATTTCTTGACCTCCTGCTCGGTCGCCTCGCGGGAGACCCCCAGAACCTCGTAGGGGTCGCGTGGCGTAGAAGCGCGGCTCATGCTCGTGTCCTTGTGTCTCTCAGCGTTCGGCGTAGGTGTCTTCGACGAAGCGCGAGAGCTCGTGGGCGATCTCGCGCACCGTGTGGATCGCGTTGGCGTAGTCCATGCGCACGGGGCCGATGACCGACACTATGCCAAGCCTGCGCTGCGCGACGCCGTACCCCGAGGCGACCATCGCGAGTGAGCGCATCGCGGGGATCTCGTTCTCTTGACCGATGCGCACGAACACGTCGGGCTCCGAGAGCGCGGCGCGCAGCGCGCCCAGCAGCGCGACACGCCGCTCGAGCAGCCCCATCAACTCGTTGATCTGCCCCACCTCGTGGAGGTGGCTCTCGGAGACCAGCCGCGCGACACCGTCGACGTAGAGCACCTCGCGCGATTCCGTCGCGAGCTCTCCAAACGCGGGCGTGAGATGCTCAAGGAAGTCGCGCTCACGCACCGAGAGCTCTGGATCGGAGAGACGCTGCTGAAGCATCCGCGCACCCAGTGCGAGGCCGACGAGCCGCTCGTTGAGGTACTCACCGGCCCACGCCACAAGCCCCGGGTCGACCGGATCCTCGAACGTCGCGAGCACCTTGGAGACGTCGCCGGTCGAGGCGATCACGACGGCCGCCACCACGCGCGGCTGTAGCGCGAGCACCTCGACGTGCCGGATCGTCGCCGTGCTCGGCGATGGCGCCGAGGCGACCGCGAGCAGGTTCGTGACCTCCGATAGCGTCGCCGTCGTCGCGCGCATCGTCTCCTCGACCTCCTGGCGAATCAGCGAGAGCTGCAGCGAGCGCGCAGGCACGAGATCCTTGCTGGAGGTAAGCATCCCGTCGACGACGTGCCGCTGGCCGGCGTCGGTCGGCACGCGCCCCGCAGAGGTGTGGGGATGCGCAAGTAGCCCGTACTCCTCGAGCAGCGCGAGCTCGTTGCGGACCGTCGAGGGCCCGCAGTCGAGATCGGGGTCGGAGGCGATCGCCTTGGACGCCACCGGCTGGCCTGTGCTCAGGTAGCCGTCGACGACCTTGCAGAGAATCAGCTCCTGGCGAGCGCTGAGCATATATGGGATTCTACGAGCCGCCTGAGGCGGCACTACGCACGGCACGCCTCGTTGACGCTAGATGCTCAGCTCAGCCTCGGCGTTGCGAATGATCTGCTTCTCACCCTGCTCGGCGACCGTGTCGATCAGCACGCGACCGTCCTGCGCCTCGCGCACAGTCCCTGTGACGACAACCTCCTGCTCGGGGGTGCCCATGCCACGGAACTGCACCGAGAGGCGCTTGAGGTGCTCGGGGCCGCCCGTGGCATCGGTCTGCGCGCGCGCGACCTGCGCCATCGTCCAAAGGCCGTGCAGGATGCGCCCCGGCAGACCAACGGCTTTGGCGAACTCCTCGTCGATGTGGATCGGGTTGAAGTCACCGGAAGCTCCGGCGTAGCGAGCCGTGAGGTACTTGTCGGGTGTGACCCGCACCTCGGGGATCTGCGCTCCGGCGTTTAGATCGGCCACGTCGCTCACACTCCTCGCACGATATTGGTCCATGTCCCGCGGCAGACCTGCTCGCCGCGCTGGTTGGTCGAGACGGACTCGAAGACGTAGTAGCCACGGCCGTCCTCTTCGCGGATGTCCTTGACGCTTGCCGTCGTCGTGATCTCATCGCCGGCCACGACCAGCGGGCCCCACGCGAACTCCTGGCCACCGTGGACCATCATCGCGAAGTTCAGCTCGATCTCGGGATCGAAGATCGGGGGACCCACCGACGGGGCGCTGTAGACGACGGCGAACATCGGCGGGGCCACGACATCGGCGTAGCCGGCCGCGCGCGCGGCCTCGACGTCGAGGTGAATCGGGTTGGTCTCGCCCACGGCGCGGGCGTACTCCTTGATCTTTTCGCGGCCGACCGCGTAGAGCGTGGGCTCGTATTGCTTTCCCACGGCTTTGGTGTTGACGGGCAACGGATCGAGCTCCTTGCACTGGTGGAGAACTGCT
>DASXOX010000082.1:0-91890 GCA_036493975.1 Solirubrobacteraceae bacterium | reverse complement strand
GGCGGGGTCCTCCGCGGAGAGTCGCTCACGTAGCTGCGCGGCGGCCTCGAGCACGAGCGGAGCGCCGCGCGCCTGCTCCTCGCCGTTGGAGAGCAGCGCGACCCGCGGACGCGCGACGCCGAGGACGGTGTGCGCGAGCGCGGCCCCCATGAAGGCGAACTGCACGAGATGCTCAGGACGTGCCTGGGCGCTCGCACCGACATCGAGCAGCGTGACCGTGTGTCCACCACCTCCCCCACCCTCCGACCCCTCTACGCGACCGGGGACCGGCAGCGGCAACGCGAGGGCGGGCCGAAAGATCCCGCGGGCGCGCTTGACGTTGAACAGCCCGGCGGCGAGCGCCGCACCGGTGCCGCCGGCGCAAACCAGCGCGTGCGCGCGACCCTCGGCGACGGCCCGCGCAGCCTGCACGATCGAGGCCTGCGGGGTGGCACGCGCGGCACGCGCCGGGTCGGGACTCTTGGCGATCGAGACCGGGGCGTCGACCGCCTCGATGCCCGCGGGCCACTCGCTCGCGGACCCTAACCCCATTTCCCGCACGGGACCGAACAGCAGCACTCGTACTCCGCGCTGCGCCGCAAGCGCGGCGCCGGCAGCGACCTCCGCTGGTCCAAGATCTGCGCCGTTCGCGTCGACCGCGACGACGACGTCGCCGCTAAGCGTCGGTGTGCTCCTCGTGGGGCGGCGCGCTCACGATCTCACGCCCCGCGTAGGTCCCGCAGACGGGGCAGACGCGGTGGGGAAGGCGGGGAGAGTGGCAACGCGGGCACTCGCGCACGGCGGGCGTCACGATCTTGTGCTGCGCGCGACGCTTGGCGGTGCGGCTGTGGGACTGCTTTTTCTTGGGGACGGCCATTGGGCTGGGAAGGGTATCAACACCCCGCGGCCGCGCCGGTCACCTCACTCCAGGCGCAGCTCGCGCAGCTTCGCCCAGCGCGGGTCCGGCTCGGGCTCGTGGCTGTGCTCGGGTCCGGCGTCGTTGAGATTCGCGGCGCACTGCGGGCACAACCCCGCGCAGTCCTCGCGGCAGCAGACCTGTGTGGGCGCGCCCAACGCGAACGCGTCGTGCGCCCAGGTCGCGACGTCGAGCACCTCCTCGGAGACGTAAGGGCTGGAGAGCTCCTCGCCGCCGCCGGGGCGGTCGACCTCGCGGGCGTCGACCTCGACGACGGGCTCGGCGGGGTCCAGGCAGCGCATGCAGGGCCCCGCGACGGCGGCATCGAAGCTCAGGCGCAGCGCATAGCCGTGCCCGACCATCCGCGAGACTTCCAGGCACACCGGAACGCGGGACGGCTCGCAGGTGTAGCGCTCTCCGCCGAGCATCAGCGGCTCGATGTCGACTTCGAGGTCCAGCCGGCGGCCCTCGCCGGCGCTCAAGCGCAGACTGGCGAGATCCAGAGAGTGCGTAGCGGCCGCCATGGCCTCCAGGCTAGCGGCGGCGTCGAGGCGACCGCTACCCGGTCGCGCTGAGCTCGCGCTTGAGGACCTTGCCGGTCGAATTGCGCGGGAGCTCGCGCACAAACACGACGTCGCGCGGAACCTTGAAGCGGGCGAGGTTGCGCTTGACGTACTCCTTGACGGCCTCCTCGCTGAGATTGGCGTCCTCGCGCGGGACGACGAACGCCTTCAGGCGCTGTCCGAACTGCTCGTCCTCGACCCCGATCACGGCGGCCTCCTCGATCTGATCGTGGTTGGCGAGCAGATCCTCGACCTCGCGCGGGAAGACGTTCTCGCCGCCGGAGACGATCATCTCGTCGTCGCGGCCATCGACGAACAGGCGACCGGCGGCGTCGAAGTGGCCCATGTCGCCGGTGCTCATGAGGCCGCGCACGATCTCCTTGCCGCCGCCCCCGGTGTAGCCCTCGAAGACCATCTCATTGGCGGCGAAGATGCGCCCGCGCTCGCCCGGAGCGACCTCGCTCCCGTCGGCGTCGAGGAGCTTGACGACGGTCCCCAGCGGCGGACGCCCGGCGGTGCCCGGCGCGGCGCGCAGGTCCTGGGGGGTCGCGATCGTGGCCCACGCGACCTCGGTGGAGCCGTAGAGGTTGTAGAGGACCTCGCCGAACGTGTCCATCACGCGCGTGGCGAGCTCGCCGGGCAGCGCGGAGCCCGACGCGGCGATGACCCGCAGCGAGCCGAGGTCGTAGCGTTCGATCGTCTCGGCGGGCAGCTCGAGCATGCGCTGCAACATGACCGGGACGACGACGAGCGCGCTCGCGCGGTGTTGTGCGATCGCGCGCAGGGTGTCCTCGGGGTCAAAGCGGCGCGGGAGCACGAGCGTGGAGGCGAGCGGCATGGCGAGCGTGAAGTGCCCGTACCCCCAGGAATGGAACATCGGCGCCGCGATCACGGTCGTCTCGTGGGCGCGCAGCGGGATCTTCGAGAGCATCGCGGCGAGCGGCTCCATCGAGTCGGGCTGTTTGCGTTTGGCGCCCTTGGGAGTGCCGGTGGTGCCAGAGGTGAGGATCACGACGCGGCCGTGCTCCTGGGGCGGCTGCAGCGGGCTGGGATCGCCACGTGCGATCAGGGTCTCCAGGCGCGGATCGGCGGAGCCGCCGGCGACCGCATCACCGACGCGTCCCGGGTCACCCACGGGGTCGAGATCGTCCGCGACGCCGGTTCCGGCGGGGGTCTCAGACCATGCGATGAAGCGATGTACCCCCTCGGAACCCTCGCTGACGAGATTCGCGAACTCCTCGTCGTAGATCAGCGCGGTGGGCGCCTCGCGGCGCAGGACGTCGGCGATCTGGGGACCGGCGAAGGCGGTGTTGAGGTAGAGCTGGCTCGCCCCGAGCTTGGCGCACGCGATCGTGGCCTCAACGAACCCGCGGTGGTTGCGACACATGATCGCGACTGCGTCCTGCGGCTTGACGCCGGCGGCGAGCAGTTCGTGCGCGAGCGCGTTGGTGCGCTCCTCGATTTCAGCGAACGTGAGGGTGCCGCGCTCGTCGACGATCGCAATGCGATCGGGGCAGCGGATCGCGGAGATCGTGTAGGCGGCGGCGGCGTTGGACCCCCAACGCCGCAGCGTTCGGAGCGCGCGCAGCGCACGGTCGGGGCGCTCGAGTTTGAACATGCCGGTCGCCAACAGCGTGCGGGCGACTTCCACGCGATACCTGGCCGGCGAGCTCATCGGCGGCAAATTATCCCACTCGGTCCATTCATGCCCCGAGCGCTACCCGCGCGACTCGAGGTCGAACCGGCGCTGCTAGGAAACCTCAGCGGGTTCGTCCTTCCCCGCGAGGCGCTCGCGGCCGCGCCCGACGGCGGCGATGATCTTCGAAAGATTGCCTTCGAGGGTGCCGAGAATCTCATCGGCGTAGTCCTCGGCGCCGAGGCGAATCTCGCGCTCGCGGGCGCGGGCGTCCTCGATGATGTCCTCGGCGGCGCGCTCGGCCTGCTTGGTGACCTCCTCCTCGCCGAGCAGGCGCTCCTGGCGCTCGCGGGCCTCCTTGACGATGCGCTCGGCCTCGCGCTTGGCCTCGGCGAGCATCTCCTGGCGCTCCTTGACGATCCAGCGAGCCTGCTTGATCTCCTCGGGGATCGTGGCGCGCATCTGGTCGAGAATGTCGTAGATCTCCTCCTTGTCGACGCGCACCTGGTCGGTCAAGGGCACGGGCTTGGCGTTGTGGACCAAGTCGTCGAGCTTGTCTATGAGTACGAGGACATCCATATTTCCCTCCAATTCGTCAGCGCGCGAGCTCTTCCTGCAACCGTCGAGCTACGTCGGGGGGGACGAGATCGTCGATTCGGCCTCCGAATGTCGCTAGCTCCTTCACGCCGCTGGATGACAGGAAACTGTACTGCGGGCTGGCCATCAGGTAAACCGACTCGATCTCGGGGTCCTGGCGACGATTGAGCTGGTGCATCTCGAGCTCGTACTCGAAGTCGGAGATCGCGCGCAGCCCCTTGACGATCGCCTTGGCGCCGACGCTGCGGGCGAACTCGACGACGAGGTTGCTGAACGGCGCGACGCTGACACCAGGCAGATCGGCGGTGGCGTCCTCGATGAAGGCGACGCGCTCGTCGATGCCAAACAGCGAGGCGTTCTTGCGTACGGAGCGGTTGACGACGGCGACGATGACGTTGTCGTACAGCGCGGCGGTACGACGAATGACGTCGATGTGGCCGTTGGTGATCGGGTCGTAGGAGCCGGGGCAGACCGCGATGGACTTGTCGGTAGTCATGGTTGGCGGTGGATCGTGACGACTGTGTCTCCGTAACGCCGCTGTAGCTCGACCGCGAGGCCGAGATCGAGTGGCACGGAGCGCCGATCGCTCTCGACGACAACGCGCGCTCGCGGCGCGAGCAGCAGCGGCAGGGCCACTGCGAGCTCGCGCCCCAACGCACCCGCATCGCGGTAGGGCGGATCGACGAAGACCAGATCGTATGTCTCAGAGCGCTCGCGTGCGGTGCGCAGGGCGCGCAGGGCATCCTCGCGACGCACCTGGGCCTGCTCGGGGGGGATGCCGAGCTCCGCCAAATTGGCGCGCAGCGCTACCAGCGCGCGGGGGTCGCGCTCGACGAGAACCGCTGTGGCGGCGCCGCGCGAGAGGGCCTCGATAGCGAGCGCGCCGGTGCCGGCGAAAAGGTCAAGGACGTCCTCGCGGCGCAGCTCGCCGAGGGCGGAGAAAAGCGCCTCGCGGACGCGCTCGGAGGTGGGACGGGTGGCGCGACCGCGCGGGGCGTGCAGGCGGCGGCCGCCGAACGTGCCGGCGATGACCCTCACGCGGGGATCGGCTCATGCGCGTCGGCCCCGAACGCGCCCTCCAGAGCGCCGGCGAGCAGCGCGTGCTGGGGCGCGGCGAGCTCGGGGTCGGCGTCGAGCATGCGCTGGGCCCACAGGCGAGCGCGCTCGAGCAGTGCGGCGTCCTGCGGGAGACTGGCGACGCGGGGCTCGGCTTGGCCGTGCTGGCGGACGCCGACGAGCTCGCCCTCGCCGCGCAGTTCGAGGTCGATCTCGGCGAGGCGAAAGCCGTCGCGGTGTTCGGCCAGCGCACGCAGCCGGGGAGAGCTCTGGGCGCCGGCGTCGGAGGCCATCAGCAGGCACAGCGAGGGGTGCTCGCCGCGCCCGATGCGCCCGCGGAGCTGGTGGAGCTGGGAGATGCCGTAGCGCTCGGCGTCCTCGACGAGCATGACGGTGGCGTTGGGGACGTCGACACCGACCTCGATGACGGTGGTGGCGACGAGCACCTGGGCGTCGCCGGCGGCGAAGCGCGTCATCGCGCGCTGCTTCTCGCGCGGGGAGAGCTGTCCGTGCAGGAGCTCGACATGAAAGCCCTGCAGCTCACCGTCGCGCAGGCGCTCGAACTCGGCGGTGGCGGCGCGAGCCTGGAGCTGCTCGGACTCCTGGACGAGGGGGCAGACGACGTAGGCCTGACGCCCGGCCTGCAGCTCCTCGCGGACGCGCTCGTACGCGCGCGCACGCGCGGCGGGGCTGGCAACGATATGTGTCTCTATCGGCCGCCGCCCGCGCGGCAGCTCACGCAAACTGGTCTCATCGAGATCGCCATAGGCGGTCAGCGCAAGCGTGCGCGGGATTGGGGTGGCGGTCATGTGCAGAACGTGCGGAGCGAGCTCGCCGGGGCCCTTGCGGTCCAGGGCGGCGCGCTGGCGCACACCGAAGCGGTGCTGCTCATCGACGACGACGACGACGAGACGGTCGAATACGACGTCGGGCTCGATCAGGGAGTGGGTGCCGACGACGAGCCCGAGCTCACCGGAGGCGAGCTTGCCGAGGATGTCGGCGCGGCGGCGGGCGGGTGTGGAGCCGGTGAGGAGCGCGCTGGGGAGCATGGCGTCGGGGACAAGCGTCTGGAGCGTGGCGAAGTGCTGTTCGGCGAGCGTCTCGGTGGGCGCCATGAACGCGCCTTGCATGCCGTGCTCGACGGCGCGTAGGAGGGTGTGGAGCGCGACGACGGTCTTGCCGGAGCCGACCTCGCCCATCAGCAACCGCTGCATGGGATGGGACCGGGCGAGGTCGGCGTCGATCGCGGCGATCGCGGCGCGCTGCTCGCCGGTGAGCTGGAACGGCAGCGAGGCGAGCCAGCCCGCGGTGAGACCCTCGCGGGGACCGGGCCCACCCGCGGCAAGCGGCGCGGCGGCGCCCGATCCGCGCAGCGCGCGGCGACGCAGGACGGCGAGCTGGGTATAGAGGAGCTCCTCGAAGGCGAGGCGCCGGCGGGCGTCCTCGGCGTCGCGTGGGCTGCGGGGGAAATGCATGGCGCCCAGCGCGGCGGCGCGCTCGGGGAGGCGCTCGGCGACGCGCAACGCGGCCGGCAAGGGCTCGTGGACGTCAGCGAGCGCGTGGCGGTGGTGGCGAACGAGGGTCAGGATCTGGGTCGAGCTGACGCCCTCGGTGGCGGGATAGTGAGCGACGCCGGCAGGCCCGCCGGCGTCGCCGAGCTCGCCGCCGGGAGCGTGGTGGGCGACGTTGAAGGCGCCGCCGCGACCGGCTTTGCCGTGGAGCAGCAGCCGGGTGCCTGGCGGGTAGCGGTCGACCAGCCAGGGCTGGTTGAAGAACGTGGCGCGCAGCGCTCCGGTGGCGTCGAAAACGACGGCGTATACGAGTGGGCGCATCCCGCGGCGGCGCACGGAGCGGCGCTCGATCGAGCGGACCTCGACGGCGATCGTGGCCTGCTCGCCGGGCGCGAGCTCCGCGACGGCGCGCGCGGGTCGGCGCTCGCGCGGGAGATGATCGAGCAGCTCACCGACACTGTGAAGCCCCAGGGCTTGGAGCCCATCGGCGAGCTTGCCGGACGGTTGTCGCTCACCCTCGAGCGTGAGCGGCGCCCGCAGACGCGAGGGGCGCGGCCAACACAGCGGCGCGTCCAGCAGGACGGCGCGATCGGGGGAGTCGTCCGCGGCGGCGGCAAAGGCGTAGAGCACTACTCGGCTGCGAGCAGCCACCAGTAGGCGAGCTGCCCGCCGTGGCGCAGTTCGAGCTCGACGTCGCCGTCAACGAAGGCGGCGACGGCGTCGTCGGGGAGCGGTGGATCGGCGCCGGTGAAGACGCTGAGCAGCTCAGCGCCGTCGGCGAGGGCGGTGAGGACGGCGCGCAGAGTCTCGCCGGGATCGCCCCAGGCGATGACGTCATCCCCGAGGAACCCGACGGCGTCGCCGGGGGCAAAGCGACCGCCCGGATCGGCGCGAGCAGCGGGGGCAACGGCGGCGGTGCGCAGACCCAGGAGCGCTTCGCGGGCGGCGGCTGCGTTGCGCTCCAGCGGCTGGTCGCTTACAAGCGCGAGCGCGGCGGCGAGCCCAGCCTGCTGGGTGGTGGCGGGCAGGACGAGGACCTGCTTGTCGGAGAGCTCGGCGGCGCGTTCGGCGGCCATCACGACGTTGGGGCTGCCGGGCAGCACGATGACCTCCTCGACGGGGACGTCGTGGATGGCGGCGAGCAGCTCATACGTGGAGGGGTTCAGAGTGGGCCCGCCGTCGAGCGTGTGGACTCCGAGCTCGGCGAACAGCGCGGCGATGCCGTCACCGCTGACGACGGCGACGGCGCCGCAGCGAGCTACAGGCGCCCCCTCACGCGCGCGCGCGGCGGTGTGCCCGTCGTCTGCACCGACCCGCGCACCGCCGGGACCGCCAGAGCCATCGTCGCGCCCTCGTGGACCACCGTGGGTCCCCCCTGAGCTGTCGCGGCCCCCGTTTTCGGCGGCCCCGAGCCGCCCCTGGCGCGCGGCGACCTGGAGGCGCATGTCGGCGACGTCGAGGTGGGAGACCTCACCGGCTAGCTCGAACACGGCGGCAGCGAGCTCGGGTTGGTCGGTGTGGAGGTGAACCTTGAGGGTGGCTTCGTCGCCGACGACGAGGACGGAGTCGCCGAGCTCTTCCAGCGGCGCGACGAACCGCGCGGGGTCGAGCTGCTCGCCGGTGACGGCGAAGTTGGTGCAGTAGCGGTAGGTGGAGGAGCTGTGCTCGGGGTGGTGGATGCGGGCGGGCTCGTAGTGGTCGAGCGGCGGTGGCTCGTCGCCGCGCAACGCGGCGACGACACCGGCGAACAGGATCGTGAGCCCATAGCCGCCGGCGTCGACGACGCCGGCGTCGCGCAACGCGGCGAGCAGCTCGGGCCCGCGCTTGACGGATTCCTGACCGGCGGCGACGGCGCGCTCGAGCGCGGAGGCGATCGCGCGGTCCTGGGTCTCGGGGGCGGCGTCGGGGGCGAGCACGGCGGCGTCGGGGGCGCGGTCGACGTCGGCGGCGATCCGCTCGGCCATCTCGCGGGCCACCGTGAGGATCGTGCCCTCGGCGGGGTTGCGCACGGAGCCGTAGGCGCGCTCGGCGGCGTTGGCGAGGGCGGCGGCGACGACGGTGGCGTCGATCAGCTCCCCTGGCCGGGCGACGAGCTCCTCGGCGGCGCCGCGGATGAGCTGGGAGAGAATCACTCCGGAGTTGCCGCGCGCGCCGAGCAGGGCGGCGCGGGCGACGGACTGGACGATCTCCTCGCGGCCAATCTCGTCGATCGTGCGGCTGCCGTCGCCTTGCAGGCGGTCGAGCTCGGCGAGGACGGCGCGCAAGGTGAGGACCATGTTGTCGCCGGTGTCGCCGTCGGCGACTGGGAAAACGTTGAGGTCGTTGACCTCCTGGCGGCGGGACTCGAGGTGCGCGAGGGCCCCTGCGACGGCGGCTCGAAAGCGAACCAGGTTGGTTTCGGTCACTGCGGTCTGCATCATCCTCATCAGCCCGACGGGCAACGCGGCGGCGGCTCGACCAGTGGCGGTCCTCGGAGCTGCTTACGCGAAGCGCAGCGGAAGGTTACGCGATCCGCAGGACGCTGCCCGGATGTTCGAATCTCCGGGCGCGGGAGTCGGCTCAGAGGGCCTTCTGAACCTTGCCGGCTTTGAGGCAGCGCGTGCAGACGTAGACGCGCCGTGGCGCCTTGCCGACGAGGATCCGAACCCGCTGGAGGTTGGGCTCGAAGCGGCGCTTGGTGGCGACCATCGAGTGGCTGCGGCTCTGCCCGAAAGCGGGGCCCTTGCCGCAGCTGTGACATACCTTGGCCATAGCGAGCAAGGAGTGTAGAGGGTTTTTGGGATTGGATCCCTTCGGGATCGGATGGGTCGCGTGACCTGGCCCGGCGGTGCGACGCGGACCGGGCGGGTCAGAGCGCCCAGGCGTCTTCGCCGGCGAGCAGCTCGTCGCGCAGGGCGGCCATGCGCAGGACGGCCTCAGCGGCGTGGCGACCCTGGTCGCGCTTGCCGCCGCCGGTGCGGGCGAGGGCCTGCTCCATCGTGTTGCACGTGAGGACGCCGAAGGCGCAGGGGGTGCCGGTGTGCAGCTGGACGTGCTGGATGCCGTGGGCGGTCTCGGCGCAGACGAAGTCGTAGTGGTCGGTCTCGCCGCGGATGACGGCGCCAAGACAGGCGACACCGGCGTAGCGGCCGGAGCGGGCGGCGTAGGAGGCGGCGAGCGGCAGCTCGAAGGCGCCGGGGACGTCGAAGACGTCGACCTCCAGCTGCCCCTCCTCGGCAAACGCGGCCTGTGCGCCTTGGACGAGGCGCTCGGCGAGCTCCTCGTAGAAGCGCGCGACGACGATCGCGTAGCGCTGCTCGCTCACCGCCCTGCCCTCGCGGCTCGTGGCTGTCGTGGCATAGCGGAGCTCAAGGGGTGTCCTCGGTGGCCTCGCGCGCGGTGTGTGTGTGGTCCGTGGCGTCGTGGGCGCGATCCTGGGCACGGTCGTGTTGGTGCTCGGCGCGCAGCATCTCGGCGTCGAGATTGAGCCCCTGGTGGTGCAGGGTGTGCCCCATGCGCTGGGCCTTGGTGCGCATGTACTCCTCGTTGTGGGGATTGGGGGCGTGCTCGATCGGGATCTGCGCTGTCACAGATAGACCGTAACCCTCCAACCCCCGGATCTTCTTGGGGTTGTTGGTGAGGATCCGGATCGAGGAGAGGCCGAGGTCGACGAGGATCTGGGCGCCGATGCCGTAGTCGCGCAGATCGGCGGGCAGGCCGAGCTGGAGATTGGCCTCGACGGTGTCCAGGCCGTCCTCCTGCAGGCGGTAGGCCTTGAGCTTGTTGAGCAGGCCGATGCCGCGACCCTCCTGGGCGAGATACAGCAGGACGCCGTGCCCCTCGGCCTCGATCATCGACAGCGCGGACTCGAGCTGCTCGCCGCAGTCGCAGCGCAGGGAATGGAAGACGTCGCCTGTGAGGCACTCGGAGTGGACGCGTACGAGCACGTCCTCGCTGCCGGCGACGTCGCCCTTGACGAGCGCGACGTGGTGCTTGTCGTCGAGCAGGGCGCGGTAGCCGACGACCTCGAACTCCCCAAACGCGGTGGGGAGGCGCGCGGCGGCGACGCGCTCGACGAGCTTGTCGTGGCGGCGGCGGTAGGCGATGAGGTCGGCGACGGTGATCATCTTGAGGTTGTGCCGGACGCAGTAGCCGGCGAGGTCGTCGACCCGGGCCATGGTGCCGTCGTCGTTCATGACCTCGCAGATGACCCCGGCGGGGTTCAGACCGGCGAGACGAGCGAGGTCGACGGCGGCCTCGGTCTGCCCGGTGCGCTCCAGCACACCGCCGGAGCGGGCCTTCAGCGGGAAGATGTGGCCGGGCTGGACGAGGTCGGAGGGGCGACTGCCGGGGTCGACGGCGACCTGAATGGTGCGTGCGCGGTCGTGGGCGGAGATCCCGGTGGTGACGCCTTCGCGGGCCTCGATCGAGACGGTGAAGGGTGTCTCGAAGGAGGATTCGTTCTTGGCGGCCATCAGCTCGAGGCCGAGCTCGTCGCAGCGCTCGGGGGTGAGCGCGAGGCAGATCAGCCCGCGCCCCTCGCGGGCCATGAAGTTGATGGCCTCGGGCGTGGCGAACTGGGCGGCGAGCGTGAGGTCGCCCTCGTTCTCGCGGTTCTCGTCGTCGCACACGACGACCATGCGCCCGGCGCGAATCTCCTCGAGGGCCTCCTCGATCGTGGCGAAGGGAGTGGCGCGGGCGGCGGCGGGAGGCACCCCACAAGGTTAGCCGCCCGGCCAGCCTTGGTGGGGTCAAGACACCGCCTGTGAGCCCGCAATGTTTCTTTCAATTGTGGATGGGACGAGCGCTCAGTAGCCGCTCGACGTGCTTGGCGAGAATGTCGACCTCGACGTTGAGGCGCTCTCCGGACGCGGCGCCGGCGAGGGTGGTGCGCTCCAGCGTCTCGGGTATGAGCGATACCTCGAAGCCGTCGGCACGCAGGGCGCTGACGGTGAGGCTGACGCCGCCCAGCGCGATCGAGCCCTTCTCGACCACGTAGGGCAGCAGCTCGGAATCGAGCTCCAGCGCGAGCACGCGCGAGAACCCGTCCTCGCGGACCTCGACGACACTCGCGACGCCGTCGACGTGGCCTTGGACGATGTGCCCTCCGAGCCGCCCGTCGGCGCGCAGCGCGAGCTCCAGATTCACGGGATCTCCCGGTTCGAGCGCGCCGAGCGTTGAGCGCTGGAGCGTCTCGTGCATGGCCTGCGCTTCAAACTGCGCGGCGGCTCCCTCGCTCGTCTCCTCACTCGCCCCCTCGTCCCCTCCTCGCGTGCGCACATCCGCGCGCGCATGCGCGACGGGCCCGCCAACAACGACAACACCGGTCGCCGTCAGACAGACCCCGTTTACCGCGATCGAGTCGCCCTCCCCCAGCTCGGCGGCGAGCGCGGTGGAGATCCGCAACGTCGACCCGTCCCCGTTGCGCTCGACGGCCTCGACGCGCCCGAGGTCGGCGATCAGCCCGGTGAACACTTCAACGCCTCACCACTCGCGCAGGCGCGCGGAGACGAGCAGATCCTCTCCGACGCGCTCGCAGTCGAACGTCAGCGCGCGTAAGGCCTCGGAGATGCGCTCGACCCCCTCGCCCTCGAGGGGATCGCGGGCGGTGCGCCCGCCGAGCAGCAGCGGCGCGAGAAACAGTCGGATCTCGTCGATCTCGCCGGCGTCGAGGAACGCCCCGGCGAGGTGGGGGCCGCCCTCGAGCAGCAGCGAGGCGATGCCCTCCTGGCCGAGCTGATCCAGCGCGGAGCGCACGCGCGCGGGCTCGTTCTCGCCGGTCGCGACGAGCACCTGCGCACCGGCGGCCTCGAGCGCATCGGTGTCGGCGCGGGCGGCGGCGCGCGAGACGATCACGGTCAGCGGGATCTCGGGGACGGGAGCCAGCAGCTGAGAGGTGGGCGGCAGACGGGCGAGCGAGTCGAACACGACGCGCCGCGGCTGCTCGGCGGGCTCGGCGGGAGTGCCTTCGGGGCGCGCGGTGAGCTGGGGGTCGTCGGCGAGCGCGGTGCCGATCCCGACGACGACCGCGTCGACCGAGGCGCGCCAGCGGTGGGCGAGCGCGCGCGAGGCCTCTCCGCTGATCCACTGGGAGTCCCCGGCGCGCGTGGCGACCTTGCCGTCGAGCGTCATCGCGGACTTGAACAGCACCCACGGACGTCCGACGCGGGCGTGCTTGCGGAAGGCCTGGTTGAGCAGCCGCGCGCGCGTCGCGAGCTCGCCATCGGCGAGCACGACGTCGATGCCCTCGTCGCGCAGAATCCCCAGGCCGCGCCCGGAGGCCTTCTCGGTGGGGTCGTCGGAGCCGACGACCACGCGGCGGATCCCCGCCTGCACGATCGCCTCGGTACACGGCGGCGTCTTGCCCTCGTGGCAGCACGGCTCCAGCGAGACGTACAGGGTGGCCCCGCTGAGATCCGCCATCCCACACGCCTCGATCGCGTTGACCTCGGCGTGAGCGGCGCCGAAGCGTTCGTGCCAGCCCTCGCCGAGCACCTGACCGTCGCGAGCCACGACGGCGCCGACGGCGGGGTTGGGCTTGACGGCCCCGACGCCGCGCCCGGCAAGCTCGATCGCGCGTGAGAGGTGGACGCGATCGGTATCGGTTGTCGCGGTCATCGTGGCCGTTGAGGATATCCCGCCGACCCCTGCGCGCAGTTCCCCCCACGCAGCCGGTAGACGATCATTTCTGGCCCCGGACGCTGGTAGGCCAGCGGGTAGTAGTCAAAGGTCCAGTCGAAGTTGAACCCCACCGGCCGCGCCCCACGGTGGTACGGAGAGCTGCGGTAGACGACTTCCGCGTCCCGTGCCAGCGCGCGGTAGTAGGCGATCGCGTGCGGCACCTGCGCGGGGTCGGCGTAGGCGCGACCGGCCTCGGCGTAGCCGCTGATCACCCAGCAGTATCCGTTGTGCTCGTACCACCCGATCAGGGCTGGGCTGAGGGTGCGCTCGTAGTCCTCGATGCTCACGATCTTGCGCTGCGTCGGGTGCAGGCCACCGGAGGCGTCGACGAGGGAGACCAGCGAATGCCACTTCAGCCAGCGGTCGCCGTTTGACGTCGTCAGCGTCGGACGGCCCACGTCCTGCGCCCACTCGTCGGGAACGAGCGGCTCGACGACGACATGCGCGCCGACGGGTATGTGTGTCTGCATCCACGCGCGCGTCAGATTGCGCGTATCGGCGCGCGAAAGCACGAGCCCCGAATGCACGCTGTAGACGAGCCCCTGCGCGCACAGAGCGATCGCCGCGATCGCCGCGAACGCAACCCGCGCACCGGATCCGCCACGCCCCGCACCGCCGACTCGTTCAGCGCCGCCGACTCCCCCAGCACCGCCGACTCCCCCAGCACCGCCGACTCCCTCAGCACCGCCGGCCCGCTCAGCACCGCCGGCCCGCTCAGCGCCGGCTCCCTCACCACCGCCTCTACGCAGCCGCCCGACCAGTCGCGCCGCCGCACCCGCGGCTTGCAACGCGAACAGCGCCGCCAGCAGACACACGATTGGAAAGATCGGCAGCACCCACCGGCCGAAGTAGCGCCCCTGGCCGCCCATGAATGCGAGGAACAGCAACGGCGCCGGCACCAGGATCCAGCCCAGCGCGCGCTCGCGCCACCACACCGTGAACGCTCCCCCCAGCGCCGCGAGCGCCGGGATCCAGCCGAGGCCCCACGTGAACGTCCACAGGTAGTAGACGATCCCGCCCTCGTGCGGCGCGCCGAGCTTGCCTTCGGCTTCCTGGGAGACCGCCGATTGGTGCTCGATGCCGCGCTCGAAACTGTGGAAGTCAAGCACCGCGTAGGGGTTCGCGACGAGAAACGCGACGAGCGCCACGGCCCCCGCGAGCACCAGGCCCGCGAGCACCCGGCGCCCTCGCCGCGGCTCCGCCAGATAGCGCGCGGCGCCCGCTGCAAGCAACGGCAACAGCACGATCCCAGCTGTGTACTTCGTCGCGCAGCCCAGTCCGAGGCCGAGTCCGGCGATCAGGTACCAGCGCAGGCGCCCGTTGCGCAGCACCCCCGCGGTCCCCAGCAGCGAGAGTGTCAGCGGCGCGAGCGTCGGGACGTCGTTGAGCGCCAGGTGAGCGTAGAAGACGGGTAGGAACGCGACCGCCTCGAGCGCCGCCGCGAGCAGCGCCACGCCGCGGTCGAACAGACGCGCACCCGCCGCGTAGAGCAGCCACACCGCCAGCGTCCCCAGCAGCGCCGCGCTTGCGCGGGCCAGCGCGAAGACCGTCGTCGGGTCGCGCGCGAACGTGCGCGAGGCTCCCCCGCCGCCACCGAACCACAGCGCGAACAGGACGTGCAACAGATACGTGAACGCCGGCGGGTTTGCAAAGTAGTGCGGGTTCCAGCCCAGCGTGAAGATCCCGATCGCCCGCGGCACGAAATGGGCGTTCTCGTCGGAGTTGTACGCGTATGGCAGGCCCTGCCGGATCCCCCACAGTCGCAGGGCAAGCGCGACGACAAGCACCAGCGCCAGCGCGAGCCACGCGACCCCTCTCCCTCCCCCCCAAAAAATTGCGCGGTGGGGACGGGCCTCGGTGCTCATCGTCTCACGCTCGGTGGAGACCTCAGCAGTTGCCATACACGGCGTAGTAGCGGCTCGTGTAGATCCGCCGGAAGCCCGGCAGCGGCACCTGATCGAGCGGATCGTCGCCGACGTCGACGATCGCCTTCTGGAACACCGCGGCGCCCAGCGGGTAGACCGCGACGCTCGCGCGTGCGATGCGCTGCCGCAGCGCGTCCACGCCCTTCTCGGCGTCCGCCCGCGCCTCGCTGCGCGCAACGATGTGACGCTGGCCCGTCGTGTCCAGGATCCAGCGAGCATCCGGAATCAGCTTGTTGTCCGGCAGCGACAGCAACGGGCAGCGTCGCAATTCCGCTCGCACCGCCGGCGCGTGGAGCGCCGTCGCGAGCCCTTCGTGGAAGTCCTCGTGGTAGGAGAGCGTCGTGCGCGCGTTATCGAGGCTCGTCACCGACACCGCCGCATGCGCCCCGTAGAGGACCAGCGCCGCCCCAGCCGCCATCCACACCCGCCGCAGGCGCGAGCCCGCCAGCAACAGCGACCAGCCGCCGATCGCCACCGCGCAGAACGGCAGCAACAGCGCCGAGGAGCCCAGCATGTAGCGGTCGATCACCGAAGCCCCCGCCGCCCCCTCGCCGACATAGATCCCGAGCAGCAGCGCCAGGACCGCCAGCGGCACGCGCGCCCGGCGTGGCGTCAGCCAAAGCCCGAGCAGCGCCCCCGCGAGCCCCCCCACAACGACCGGCAGCTTGTCGATCCGAACCGCATAGCGCCACGTCGCCGAGAGCACCTCCGAGAAACCCTGTGTTCGTTCCAGTTCGGCGGCCAGCACCGCCGTGGAATGCAGCGAGTACAGCGGGTCGCCCGTCGCGATCGCGTCAAACGCGGCCCACAGCACCGGTGCGACAGCCGCCAGCGCGAGGTAGCCCAGGAGCCTGCGCGTCGACGGCGCAGACACCGCCGCTTCGCCGCTCGGCGGGCCTGTCGCACCATCAACGTTCGCGACCCCGCCGCGCGCGCGCGGCCCCGCACGCGTACGCGCACGGCGGGGTCGCGCAGCTTGCACCGCCGCTGGCCACGCGCACCACAGCCAGTACACCCCGATCAGCACCCACGCATCCGGACGCAGCAACCCCGCGGCGAGCAGCAGCACGAACACAGGCGTCCCGCGGCGCGCGCGCTGCACCTCCAGCGCCGTCGCCCACACGATCAGCGCGACGTACGTGATGTCCAGATAGCCCTGCGCCGCCAGGTTCGCGTCGAACAGGCGCGTCAGCATCAGCAGCGCCGCGAGCACCGCCACGAGCGCCCCGAAACACAGCCGCGTCAGATGGTAGATGCCGGCCGTCAGGGCCACGAACGAGGCGATCGAGCCGAGCACCATCAGGCGGGCGCCTCCCTGCCCGAAGATCGAGCACAGCATCCCGAACGCGATCGCCAGTGGATGCTCCGTCGGCGCGCGGTAGACGCTCAGGTCGGGGAGGTGCAGGTGCAGCAGGTCGCGCCCCCACAGCAGCGCGTAGAAGGAGTCGTATGTCGGGTAGGTCGGGAAGGCGAAGTACCCCGCCAGCGCCGCCACGCACAGCGCCGCGAGCCCGATCTTCGGCCACGTCGGCGCCATCCACGTCGAGCGGCCGGGCGCGCCCGCGCGCTCCGGCCTCGCGGAACCCGCGGGCAGCGGGGAGAGCGTCGCGCTTTCCATTGCGCTAGAGCCTATCCACGGGCTCCCGGGCACGTGCCGGCAGCCGGGTGGCGCGCTCGGCGGGCGTGTCGCGGTAGTCCTCGCCGCACCCCGCCGCGCGCGTGCGCGTGCGCGTGGCGGGCTCCCCAAACGAGAGTGCCGTACCCATGACGGGATAGGCTGTTCGGGTGAAGTTGATCATCCAGATCCCCTGCTGGAACGAGGCGCAGACGCTGCCGCTGACCCTGGCCGAGCTGCCGCGCGAGCTCGACGGCTTCGACGCCGTGGAGTGGCTGATCATCGACGACGGCTCCAGCGACCAGACGATCGAGGTCGCGCGCCGCCACGGCGTCGACCACATCGTCGCCCTGACCAATCACAAGGGCCTCGCGAGTGCCTTCCAGGCCGGCCTCGACACGTGCCTGAAGCTCGGCGCCGACGTGATCGTGAACACCGACGCCGACAACCAGTACTACGGACCCGACGTCTCGCGCCTCGTGCGACCGATCCTGGAAGGCCGCGCCGACATGGTCGTCGGCGACCGCGAGGTGTTAACGATCGAGCACTTCTCGGCGCTCAAGAAGGCGCTTCAGCGGCTCGGTTCGTGGGTCGTGCGACAGGCCTCATCGACGCAGATCCCCGACACGACGTCCGGTTTTCGCGCCTACAACCGCGAGGCGGCGCTGCAGATGCAGGTCGTCTCGAAATTCACGTACACCCTTGAGACGATCATCCAGGCCGGCAAGCTGCTTGTCGCCGTCGAGCACGTCCCGATCCGCACCAACCCCAAGACGCGTGAGTCGCGCCTGTTCCCCTCGATGGGCGCTTACGTGCGCCGCAACGCGGTCTCGATCTTCCGCATCTACGCCCAGTACGAGCCGCTGCGGATCTTCTGGAGTCTCGCCGCGCTGATCGGCGTCGCCGCGCTCGGGGTGTGGATCCGCTTCGTCGTCGCCTATGTCGAAGGCAACGGCAAGGGTCACGTGCAGTCGCTGATCCTCGGCGCCGTGCTGTTCATCGCGGCGATCGTGCTGTGGGCGCTCGGCGTCATCGGCGACCTGCTCGCGGCGCAACGCGTGATGACCCAGCGCACATTCGAGCGTGTACGGCGCATCGAACTGCAGCTCGACGTCGCGCCATCCCACTACGAGCCCGGCGGGGCGCCCTCCGACGAGCGCGAGGCGGTACACGTTCCATGAGCGGCGGCGGCGCGGTGACGCTGTCCCGCGACGGGATCGTCACAGGCAACACGTACGACAAGTACGGCTCCTCCAATCCGCTGGTGCGTCGCATGATGGCGGGCTTCGAGGGGGCGCTCCAGGAGCTCTTCGAGCTCGCCGACCCACACTCGCTGCTTGACGTCGGCTGCGGCGAGGGCGTGCTCGTGCAGCGTTGGGCCCAGCAGCTGCCGGGGCGGCGCGTGGTGGGCATCGACCTCGAGGAGGAGTCGATCCAGGCGGGCTGGGCGACGCACGAGGCGCCCAACCTGCGGTACATCGTGATGCGCGCCGAGAACCTGCCGTTCAGCGAGCATGAGTTCGACACGGCGTGCGCGATCGAGGTCCTCGAGCACGTCCCCGACCCCGAGCACACACTCGCCGAGATGGCACGGTGCACCGAGCGCCACCTGCTGGTCTCGGTACCGCGCGAGCCGCTGTGGCGCGCACTCAACATGACCCGCGGCGCCTATTGGGGAGCGCTCGGCAACACCCCGGGCCATCTGAACCACTGGTCCAAGCGGGCGTTCGTGGCGCTGCTTTCCCGCCACGGCAAGGTGATCGAGGTGCGCTCGCCGTTCCCGTGGACGATGCTGCTTGTCCGCCTCTGACCACACCCGCGCGCCGGCCTTCGCCTCCACCGCGCCCCCGCCACACCCAACGGCGCCCGCCGAGCGCCCGCCCCCGGCTAAGCGCAGCTACGGCAGCGGCGCGCGCATTCTCTCGGTCGGGATCGCCGCCACGGGCCTGCTGACGTTCGCGTACTTCTCGATCGCCAGCCATGTACTAGGCGAAGCCGCCGCCGAACACGTCGACGTCCTGTGGTCGGTGATGTTCGTCGTGATCTCCGTGATCTACCGGCCCGTCGAACAGCTGCTCTCGCGCACGATCGCCGAGCGGCGCGCGCACGGGCACGTCGAGCATCCGCTGCGCGTCCCGATCGCGATCCAGGCGAGTTTTGCGCTGATCTTCCTAGTCCTCGCGCTGGCCTTTCGCGAAGAGCTGATCGCAGAAGTCTTCGATCACTACACCGCGTTGTACGACGTGCTCGTCGTCGGCACGCTCGCGTACGCCGGCAGCTACTTCGCGCGTGGCTGGCTCGCGGGCAACGAGTACTTCGCGCTCTACGGCGGACTGGTCCTGATGGAGGCGACCTCGCGGATCTGCTTCGCGCTCGCCGTCGCGCTCGGGATCGCCAGCGGACAGACCGCAGTCGCGCTCGGGATCGCCGCGGCGCCGTTGCTGTCGCTGGTGGTGGTGCCCGCAGCCTTCGCCCGCCGTGGGCATGAACGCGACGACGCACAGCGTGTGTCCGCGAGCGACGGCAGGGCCCAATCGGCACCGTTGACCGTCGACGAGGCCGACGCGGCGCTCGCGGGCCCGGGCGCCGAGGGTGTCCAGGAGACCGCGGCGCACGGGGAGCTCTCGCTGCGTCGCGGCGGGCGCTTCGCGCTGTCGGTCTCCGGGATCATGCTCGCCGAGCAGACGCTTCTGAACGCCGCCGTGTTGACCGTCTATGCGACCTCCGACCAGGCGCTCGCGGGGATCGTGTTCAACGTGATGCTGATCGCGCGCGCCCCGCTGCAGCTCTTCCAGGCGATCCAGACGTCGCTGTTGCCGCACCTCACCGGTCTCGAGGCCAAGGAGGGCCACGCCGCCTTCGCACGCGCGATCCGCGTCACGGTGCTCGCGATCGCGTCGTTCGCGGCCGCCGTCGCGCTTGGCCTGCTGATCGTCGGGCCGTTCGTGATGGGCCACGTGCTGTTCGGCCAGCACTACAACTACGGTCGCTTCGGTCTCGCGCTGATCGGGCTCGGGATGGGGATGCATCTCGCGTCGGGAGCGCTCAACCAGGCCGCGCTGGCCCGCAACCGCGCTCGTGACGCGGCCCTCTGCTGGCTGATCGCGGCCGGCGCGTTCGTCGCGTGGATGTTCGTGCCGATCGTCGGCGAACAGGTCCTGCGC
The DNA here is from genome assembly GCA_036493975.1 of Solirubrobacteraceae bacterium. Lineage (GTDB taxonomy): Bacteria > Actinomycetota > Thermoleophilia > Solirubrobacterales > Solirubrobacteraceae > Palsa-744. The sequence goes on along the minus strand of DASXOX010000082.1, from coordinate 72,268 downwards.
GCCGAGCTCGGGTACTTCGGCGCGACGAGCTTGCTGGCGGGGCTGCTGGCGGTTCTCTACCGCGCCGGGCGCACCGAGTCGGCGATCGCTCGGTAGGCGCCAGCCGGATCCGCGGCCCCGAAGACCGCCGATCCCGCGACGAACACGCTTGCTCCGGCCGCCCGGCAGAGCGGCGCGGTCTGTGGGTCGACGCCGCCGTCGACCTCCAGTGCCACAGGCATGTCGCTGCCGGCATCTAGAAGCGCGCGCAACCGCGCGATCTTCGCCGGCGAGCGCACGATGAACGGCTGCCCGCCCCAGCCGGGGCTCACGGTCATGCACAGCGCGAGGTCGATCGAGTCCGCGAGCTCGCCGAGGGCATCGACGGGGGTCGCGGGGTTGATGGCGACCCCCACACACACGCCTTCTTCTCGCAGCAGCCTCGCGGTGTACGCCGCGTGCGGCGTGGCCTCGACGTGAAAGGTCACCGAATGCGCCCCCGCGCGCACGAACTCGGCGACCTGGCGCTCGGGGCGCTCGATCATCAGGTGGACGTCGAGCATCCCACCGACCTCCTCGACCTGCTCGCGCAGCGCCGACACGACGATCGGTCCGATCGTGATCGGCGGCACGAAATGCCCGTCCATGATGTCGACGTGGATCACCCGCGCCCCGGCATCGAGCACTTCGCGCACCTGCTCGCGCAGCCGCCCGAAGTCGGCGGACAGGATCGACGGTGCCACGTGGACCCCGCGCAGCAGCTCGCGCGCCACCCCCCCACCGGCCTCGACGGGCGCCTCGCTAGTCGCGTGTGGGCTCATATCGCCATCAACATACTGTCGCCGCAGTTGTTGCACTTGAGGATCGCCGTCGAGGACATCCGCACGATCGTCGAGTGCTCGCCACAGTTCGGACAGACCGACGCGAGCTCGAAACGGTGCATGCAATACACGCAGCGGTAGCGTCCCGGCAGGTTCGTCGGACGCAGCCACGGCTCCGAGCAGTTCGGGCAGACCGGGCCGAGGTCCACGCGCGAGGCAGGTGCTGGCGGCTTGTCTTCCATCGTCAACTCACGCGCGCCGCAGGCGTGCGATGAAGAAGCCGGCAGTGCGATCGCGGTGGGGCAGCGTCAACACGGCACGCCCGTCCATAACCGGCGTGCCGATGCGCCCTGCGCCCGCCGCTCCGAGAGCGGGCTCACTCCCAAGGTCATCGAGATGGAACTGCGGGTTGGATTCCAGGAAGGCGAAGATCTGACGCTCGTTCTCACTCGGGGAGATCGTGCACGTAGAGTAGACCAGCACGCCGCCCGGACGAACAGCAGCCGCTCCACTGGCAAGAATCGTGCGCTGCACCTCGACCAAACCCGAGACCCGCTCCGGGGTGGCCCGCCAGCGCAGATCGGCGCGCGCCTGCAGCGTGCCGAGACCCGAGCACGGCGGATCGACGAGGACACGGTCGAAACCACCCTCCCCCGCGAGCGGCTGGCTCGCGTCGGCGAGCACGACCCGCACGCAGGTCGCGCGCAGGCGCTCGGCGGTGCGCTGCAGCTCGGCGGCGCGGCGCCGGTTGCGCTCGACCGCGACAACCTCACCGCGATTCTCCATCAGCGCCGCGATCTGCGTCGTCTTGCCGCCCGGGGCCGCGCACAGGTCAAGCACCCGCTCCCCCGGCTGCGCGGCGAGGATCCGCGCCGGCAGCATCGCCGCGCGCGACTGCGCGATGAACGCCCCGGAGCGCCACTGCGGCGATCCGTGCACGTCAAACGGGCCCTCCACGACCAGCGCCTCCGGTAGGACGGGGTCTGTCTGGAAGCCCGTCGCGCTCGGCGCTCGTGTGTCCCGCAGCTCCGGCGCGGCCGACCGCTGCACGCCGGCCTGCAGCTCCACAGCTAGTGTCGGCGCGTCGCCGAGGAGCGTGTTTGCGCGCAGCGCCAGCTCCGCGGGCTCGTTGTCAAAGGCCAGCAGCGCCCGCGCCTCGACCGGACCGAGCTCCTCCCACCACATTTGCGCGACCCACAGCGGATGCGAGTGCTTGATCGCCGCGCTCGCGGGCGTCTCCTCGTCGAGCCGCCCAAGCAGAGCCTGCCCCTCGCGCGTTGCGCGGCGCAGAACGGCATTGACCAGCCCATGCCCGCCGCGCACCTGCCCACCGCCGCGTCCGGCCGCGACGCCGCGTCCCGGCCGCGGCGCACCGGCGCCCTTGGCCAGCTCGACCGCGTCGGCCACGATCGCGTGGTCGGGCGCACCACCGAGGTAGAGCAGCTCATAGAGGCCCAGCCGCAAAGCCGCGAGCAATGGCGCGTCGAGGCGCTCCACCGGCCGCTCGGCTAGCAGCGCGATCAGATAGTCGAGCGTGCCGCGCCGCTGGATCGCACCATAGGCGAGCCGCATCGCGAGCGCGCGGTCGCGCGCGTCGAGCTCGCGTGCGCTCTCGCGCAGCACCAAGTCGGCGTACGCGCCGTCCTCGAATACGCGGCGCACCACCGCGTACGCGCAGACCCGCGCGGGCGCGACCGCGCTCACGCGCCCGGCAGTTCGTGGCCGCGCAGGTATGAGGCGGCCTCCATCGCCCGCCCCCCAGGAGGCAGCACCTCGAGCAGTTCGAGCGCCCCTTCGCTCGTGCCATACAGCAGCCTCCCATCGACGTCAGCAAGCGCACCCGCCGACAGGTGCCGGCTGTCCCCCGGCAGCGCCTGAACGCGCCGCACACCGAGCGTCGTCCCATCCTCGAGCGTCAGGCGAGCACCGATATGCGGGTGCAGGGCTCGAACCACGCGCTCCAGCTGGCGTGCGGGGTGCACCGGGTCCAGTACGCGGTCCTGCGGCGCGATCTTCTCGGCGTAGGTCACGCGCGTCTCGTCTTGCTCGGTGAACGCAGGCGGCTCCCCGCGGCCCGAGCCGTCGAGGACCCGCACGAGCAGCTCCCCTCCGAGCTGCGCGAGGCGCGGCGCCAGCGACCCGTAGGTGTCCTGCGGCGAGATCGGCTCGGGCGCGGCGAGGCACACCGGCCCGCTGTCAAGGCCCGCCGTGAGGCGCATGATCGATACCCCTGTCTCGGCGTCGCCGGCCATCAGCGCGCGCTCGATCGGCGCCGCCCCGCGCCAGCGCGGCAGGAGCGATGGATGGATGTTCAACAGCGGATATGCGGAGAGCAGCGGCTCCTTGATGAGCGCCCCGAAGGCACACACGACGACGACCAGCTCGCCGACCTCGGCCCGCTCGCCGACCTCGGCCCGCTCGCCGACTTCGGCCCGCCCGATCGCCTGCAGCGTCTCGGGGTCGTTGACCTGTTGCGGCTGGGCGACGGCGAGCCCAAGCCGGTTGGCGAGCTGCGCGACCGGCGGGGCGGTGAGCCGACGCCCGCGCCCGCTGGGGCGATCGGGGCGCGTGATCACGAGCTCCGGTCGATGTGGTCCAGCCGCGAGGCGTTCGAGCACTGCCGCAGCGAAGTCGGAGGTGCCGAGGAAGACCGTGCGCAAGCCAGAGCCCGACGCTACGCGGGAGCGGCGTCTCGGGCGGCGGCGCCCTCGACCTGCGGCGTGGGACCCGTGCGCTCCTCAGGCGGGGAGTCACCGTCGCCTGTCGCCCGGCGCCCTTCGACCGTCGATCCGCCCCCTTCGCGCGCTTCGCGCAGCGCGCGCATCGCATCGCGGCGCGCCTCGCGGGAGATACGGTCGAGGATCAGGATCCCATCGAGGTGGTCGATCTCATGTTGGATCACACGCGCCGGCAGACCGTCGGCCTCGATTTGCAGCTCTGCGCCAGCGGCGTCGCGGGCGTGCACCCGCACCCGCGCGGGACGCTCGACCTCAACGTGCACGCCCGGTAGGCTCAGGCAGCCCTCCTCGGCGCTCTCGCGCTCGTCGCTGACCCACTCCAGCACCGGGTTCACGAGCACAGTCGTCGGGTCCTCGGGGTAGGCGCGGTAGACGAGTACGCGATGCAGGATCCCGACCTGCGTCGCCGCGAGGCCGACGCCGAGCGCGGCCTGCATCAGTTCATCCATACGCTCGGTCTCACGGCGCAGCTCCTCGTCGAAGCGCTCGACGGGCAGCGCGGCGGCGCGCAGCACGGGATCCCCTAGCTTGCGCACGTGGCGCAGCGCCGCGTCGCGGCGCGCGCGGGTCTCGGCGTCGAGCTCCTCGACGTCGCTCTCGTGATCCTCGTCCTCGAGCTCGGTCCGATTGTCAGTTTCGGTACTCACAGCAATTGATTCTATTGAGGGTCGACGTCCACGCTGAAACTGACACCGGCATGCCCGCGCGCACAGGCCACGTGCTGAACCGCTGCCCCTACCGCGGCGACCGCCGCGCGGCGGTCCTCGGCCTTGACAAGCAACATGCGACGCTCCCGTCCACGCAAGCGAAACAGCGTCGCAGGACCGAGCACGGTCGCGCCCATCGCCGACGGCGCGCTCGCCGCCCCCAGGTGATCGCGTATCGCACTCGCCGCGACGTGCGCGCGGGGGGCGTCGACAGCGGAGCAGATTATGCGGATCAGGTGCGCGAACGGCGGATAGTTGAGCGCCTCGCGGCGCTGCAGCTCACCTTCGAGAAACCCCTCGCTGTCGTGCTGAGCGGCGTGCACGATCGCGCGCGCCTGCGGGGCGATGGTCTGCACGAGCACATGACCCTCACCGCCTCGCCCGACACGCCCGGCGAGCTGAGCGATCAAAGCGAACGTGCGCTCCTCGGCGCGGAAATCGGGAAAGCGCAGCGTCGCGTCGGCGTCCAGCACGACACCCAGCCTGACGTCCGGGAAATCGTGGCCCTTGGCGACCATCTGGGTCCCGATCAAGACACCGGCCGGAGCCTCCTGAAAGCCGCGCAGCAGCTCGCCGACGCGATCGGAGCTCACACGCTGCCGGCGATCCTCGCCGGCGACCTTCGCGCCGGCGCCGCCAGCCGGCCCGCCGGCGCCGGTTAGAAGCGTGTCGGCATCGAGCCGGAAGATCGGGAAGCGCTCGCCGTCGCCCAACGCCGCCGTCAGCTCGTGCTGCAGGCGCTCGGTCCCCGCCCCGTGGCGCGCGAGCGCGGTTGAGCCGCACCGGCAACGGGCCGGAATGCGCTCGCGATGGCCGCAGTGATGGCAAGCCAACAGATCGGCGGCGCGGTGCAGAACGAGCGCGACGTCGCATAGCGGACAACCCCAAACCGTCCCGCACGAACGACAGGAGAGGAAGTTCGACCAGCCCCGGCGATTGAGCAGCACGATCGCCTTTGCTCGCGCACGGCGCACATCGGCAAGCGCCTGGACGGTCTCGGGGTGCAGGCCGTCGACCTGATCGCACATGTCCAGCACGCGCACCGGAGGCAGGCGCCGCCCATCCACACGGTTGGGCAAGTGCAGGCGAGTGAGCGCGCGGCGGCTCTCCGGACGCGGCGTCGCGCTGCCGAGGAGCAGCAATGCGTGCTGTTGCTCGGCTCGCCAAGCCGCGACGTCGCGAGCGTCGTAGCGGGGGTCGCCCTCGTGCTTGTAGGAGGAGTCGTGCTCCTCGTCGACCACGATCAACCCGAGGCGCTCGATCGGCGCGAACACCGCCGAGCGTGGCCCGACGCAGACGCGCGCCTGTCCGCTGCGCAGCCGCCGCCACTCTTCGCGGCGCTGCGCCGGCGTCAATCGCGAATGGAGCACCGCAACGGTCTCACCGAAGCGTGCGATGAAGCGCCCGACGATCTGCGGCGTCAGGGCGATCTCGGGGACGAGCACGATCGCGCCGCGTCCCTGCTCAAGCACGCAGGCCGCGGCGCGCAGGTAGACCTCGGTCTTTCCTGAGCCCGTGATCCCGTGGAGCAGGCGCCGCGGCGGTTCGCTTGCAGCCTCGCGCGGCTCGCACAGCAGCGCACAGAGCTCCTCCAGCGCGCTCCGTTGGTCGTCGGTCAGCGGCGGCGGCGCAGCCGCCGCCGCGCCGACCGGCAGATGCTGTGGCCGTGCAACGGAGCGGCGGCGGCGCGGCGCGCCCAAACGCGTCGCGCGCGCGGTGCTCGCGCCTGGCGGTAGCACGAGCCGCAAAGCGCGCGCGAATGTCGAGCAGTACTCGTCCGCGATCCACTCCGCGAGCGCGACGAGCTCGATCGGCAAGGTCGGCGGGCATCCATCAAACGCGTGCAGCGGCGCGAGCAACTTCTCCTCGGCGACCTCGCTGTGTTCGCTGAGCCCAACGACGACACCCAGGACCTCGCGGCGCCCGAATGGCACGACCAACATCGAGCCCACGCCGACCTCGGCGCGCAGATCGTCCGGGAGGCGGTAGTCGAACGGCCCACGCAGCGCGCGGGCGCTCGTCAAAGGCTCCACTTGGGCGATCGCGCCAGACACCCCGTCACCCTAGACGGAGCGCCGGACCCCAGCGCCCGCTCGCCCGCTAGAGGCCGGCCGCAGCGCGCAGCGCCTGCGCCCTGTCGGTGCGCTCCCACGTGAAGTCGTGGTCGTCGCGCCCGAAATGGCCGTACGCGGCGGTCTTCTGGTAGATCGGACGGTGCAGTTTGAGCTCCTCGCGGAACGCGCCGGGGCGCAGGTCGAAGTGCTCTCCGACGAGCGCCGCGATCTTGGCGCGGCCGATCTTCTCGGTGCCAAATGTCTCGACCATCACCGACACCGGGTGCGCGACGCCGATCGCGTACGCGACCTGCACCTCGGCGCGGTCGGCGAGCCCAGCGGCGACGATGTTCTTGGCGACCCAGCGCGCCGCGTACGCGGCGGAACGATCGACCTTCGAGGGGTCCTTGCCGGAGAACGCGCCGCCGCCGTGGCGGGCCATGCCACCGTAGGTGTCGACGATGATCTTGCGGCCCGTCAGACCGCAGTCGCCCATCGGTCCACCGATCACGAAGCGCCCTGTGGGATTGACGAGGAAGTTCTTGTAGAGCTTCTTCTCGTCGTAGAGGTCTGAGGGGAGCACGGGGCGCAGCACGTGCTCGAGCAGGTCGGGCTTGATCAGCGCCTCGGCGTCGATGCCGTCGGCGTGCTGGGTGGAGATCAGGATCTTCTCGATCTCCACCGGCACTCCATCCTGGTAGCGAACCGTGACCTGGGTCTTGCCGTCGGGTCGCAGGTAGGGCAGGACCTCACCCTTGCGCACCTCGGCAAGACGCTTGGCGAGCTTGTGCGCGACTGCGATCGGCAGCGGCATCAGCTCCTCGGTCTCGCGGGTGGCGTAGCCGAACATCATCCCCTGATCGCCAGCGCCGGCGATGTCGAGCTTGTCGTCGTCAGCCGGGTCGTGGCGTGTCTCATAGGCCGCGTCGACGCCCTGCGCGATATCGGGGGACTGCTTGTCGATCGCGTTGATCACTGCGCATGTGTCGCAGTCGAAGCCGAAGGACGCGTCGTCGTAGCCGATCCGGCGCACGGTCTCACGCGCGATTTCCTGGATGTCGACATAGGTGTCGGTCGAGATCTCACCCGAGACCACGATCAGCCCGGTGTTCACGAGCGTCTCGCACGCGACGCGACCGTAGGGATCGTCGCGCAGTACCGCGTCGAGCACGCCGTCGGAGATCTGGTCGGCGATCTTGTCCGGGTGACCCTCGGTCACCGACTCTGAGGTGAACAGGAACTCGTTATCGGAAAGCTGGCTCATGGGATCGCGGGGTGCTCCAGGTCGTCGCGGTCAAGGACGGGACAGTCTACGCGGCTCGCACATGTTCTACACGGCTCGCACCGGTTTACACGGCTCGCACCGGTTTACGCGGCTCGCATGGTTCTAAGCGGCTCGCACCGGTCTACGCCGCTCGCGCGCGGCCGCGCGGCCTTCGCTGCCCGTTCTGCCCCCGCTGCCCGCGCTCGACGAAATCGATCACGAGCGGCACTCCCTCAAGGCCGTAGCGGGCGCGGAGGCGGTTCTCCAGGAAGTAGGCGTAGTCGCGGGTGACGCGATTGCGCGAGTTGACCTGGATCGCGAAGCGAGGCGGGCGCGTGCCGATCTGGGTCATGTAGATCGGCTTCAGCCGGTGCTGGCTGGACCCGCGACGAGTCCCCACCGGAGGCTGGCGCGCTTGCACCGCCTCGCCCAGGAAGCGGTTGAGCTCGGGCGTCGGGATGCGAGTGCGCATGCGGTCGCCGAGCACCAGCGCCTCGGCCAGCAGCCGTCCTACGTGGCGCCCGGTCAGAGCGCTCGCGGTCAACACCCGCGGGCGCAGGCGGAGCTTTTCGAGGACACGCGCGCGCTCGTGGTCGAGGTCGTCCTCGGTGCCGCTGTGGAGATCCCACTTGTTGAGCACGATCGCGGTGGCGCAGCCGGCTTTCATCGCCAGCTCGGCGATCCGCAGATCCTGCGCGGTGACGCCTTCGCGCGCGTCGCACACGACCAGCGCGACATCGGCGCGCTCGGCGGCGCGCTGCGAGCGCAGCGCGGTGTAGTACTCGACGGAGTCCGCGACCTTCGACTGGCGACGCATGCCGGCGGTGTCGACCAGGATCACCTTGCGCCCATCAACCTGCAGCGGCGTGTCGATCGCGTCGCGCGTAGTACCGGCGAGGTCTGAGACGATCACGCGCTGCTCGCCGAGGAAGCGGTTGACCATCGAGGACTTGCCGACGTTGGGGCGACCAATCACCGCGAGGCGCAGCGCGTCGTCGGCCGGCTCGTGCTCCTCGGGCGCCAGCAGAGCGACGATTCGATCGAGCAGGTCACCCGTGCCGAGACCCTGCGTCGCGGAGACCGCCAGCGGCTCGCCGAGACCCAAGCGATGGAAGTCGGAGGCCAGCGGCAAGTCTCCGACTCCGTCGCACTTGTTGGCGGCGACGATGCACGGCAGCGGCGCGCGGCGCAGGAGATCGGCGAGCTCCTCGTCGCCGGGGCGCACGCCGGCCCGGGCATCGACGACGAGCACCGCGACCTGTGCATCGGCGAGCCCGGCGCGGGCCTGGTCGCGGATCGAGCCGGCGAGCGGGTCCTCGTCCTGGAAGTCCACACCGCCGGTGTCGACGAGCGCGAACGTGCGACCGTTCCACTCGCAATCGATCTCATTGCGGTCGCGCGTGATCCCCGCGCGCTCGTGGACGACCGCCTCGCGCGAGCCGCTGAGGCGGTTGACGAGCGAGGACTTGCCGACGTTGGGGTATCCGACTATGGCGACCTTGGTCACAGGGGCAGTATGACCTCGGCCGGCGCACGAGCGCGAGTCAGGACACCGAGGAGGACCCGGATTGGGGTGCGATGTCGTGCGTGAGAGCGGCGATACGCCCTACAACCTGCTCGACGGTCAACCCCGTCGTATCGACCTCGACCGCGCCCGTGGCGGCCTGCAGCGGACTGTGGGCGCGCGTGGCGTCGCGCTCGTCGCGCAGGACCTGCTCAGCGAGGACTACCTCGGCATCGGCGCCGAGCTCGCGAGCGCGCCGACGCGCGCGCTCGCGACGGTCGGCGGTGAGGAACACCTTCAGCTCGGCCTCGGGCGCGACGACGGTGCCGATGTCGCGCCCCTCGGCGACCCAGTCGCCGCGCGTGAGCAGCGCGCGCTGCTTGGCGACGAGCGCGGCGCGCACATCGGGATCGGCGGCCACGCGCGAGGCCTCCTCGGAGACCTCGGGGGTCCTGATCGCGGCGGTGACGTCGCGGCCGTCGAGCAGCACGCAGTCCGCGGCAGCAGCCGCGCAATCCGCGGCGCCGACAGGGCCAGCGGCCTGGGCGACTGGGACACCGGCGCCGGCCAGCTCGATCTTCGCGTCCTGCGCGAGCTGCGCGGGCACGGCGACGCGGTCGCCCAGCGCAAGCAGCGCGACGCAGCGATACATCGCGCCGCTGTCCAGATAGGTAAAGCCCAGCTCGCGCGCCAACGCACGCGCAACCGTGGACTTGCCGGCACCGGCGGGACCATCGATCGCGACAACCATCAGCCGACGAGCGTCGCGAGGTCCTCGACGAACCCCGGATAGGAGACGGCGGCGGCCTCGATCCCGCGGACCTCGACCCCCTCACGCGAAGCGAGGCCGGCGACGGCGCCAAGCATCGCGAGGCGATGGTCGCCGTGGGAGTCGATGACGCCTCCCCGCAAACCGCCGGTGCCGGTCACAGCGAAGCCGTCCTCGGTGCCTTCGATCTCGGCTCCCAGCCCACGCAAGCCCTCGACAACGGTGGTGATGCGGTCGGACTCCTTCAGACGCAGCTCCTGTGCGCCGTGGACGACGGTGTCGCCCTCGGCGAAGCATCCGAGCAGCGCGACGAGCGGCAGCTCGTCGATGGCGAGCGGAACCTCGTCGGGGCCGACGATCGTGCCCTCCAGCGCGCCGGCTGCGACGTCGATGTCGCTCGCGGGCTCCTCAGCGCGCAGTTCGCCGGACTCGTCCTCGAGATCGCCGAGCACGATGCCCTGCATACGGCGCACGATGCGCAGAAAGCCGGTGCGGGTCCAGTTGACGCCGACGTCGCGCAACAGCAGGCGCGATCCCGGCACGAGCACACCGGCGGCGATCATGAACGCGGCGGAACTGGGGTCGCTGGGAATGTGGACGTGGTCGAGCTCGAGCTCGTCGGCATTGGTCACGGTGACGTGGCGGCCGTTGCGGTGAATGGAGGCGCCGGCCCGCAGCAACATTCGCTCGGTGTGGTCACGGCTGCGCTCGGGCTCGCCGACGGTGGTGGCTCCGTCGGCGGCGAGCGCGGCGAGCAGCACGCACGACTTCACTTGGGCGCTCGCGACGGGCAGCTCATAGGAGATCGAGTGCAGCCGCGCGCCACGCACCGTCAGCGGTGCGAAGCGCCCGCCGGTGGCTTGCAGCTCGGCCCCCATCAGCGTCAGCGGCTCGGCGACGCGGTCCACGGGGCGGCGGCGGATCGACTCGTCGCCGTCGAGCGTGAAGCTGCGGCCCTCCTGGGCGGCGAGCCAGCCGGGCAGCAACCGCAACAGCGTCCCGGCGTTGCCGACGTCGATCGGCCCGTCGGGCTCACGCGCCTCGCGCAGCCCGGCGCCGCGCACGACGACCTCCCCGGAGCGCACCTCGACAAGCGCGCCGAGCGCGCGCACCGCGTCAAGCGTGGAGTCGGTGTCGGCCGCGTGCAAGTAGTTCTCGATCCGCACCGGATAGGGCGCCATCGCGCCGAGCAGGGCTGCGCGATGAGAGATCGACTTGTCCGCTGGAGCGATGAGCTCTCCCAGGAGTCCACCGGCGGGCTCGAAGCGCATATTCATGACGCGAGCGCCACCGGGAAGCCAAGCTCGGATATCAGCTCAGTGGCGCGCTGGGCGTGCGCGGATCCGCGCACCCACAACGCCACGCTCCCCTGGCTGTTGTCGCTCGAGGGCGAAAGCGCGATGTCGACGATGTTGACCCCGGCGCGTCCCAGCGCGAGCGCGATCTCGGCGATCACGCCGGGCCGGTTGGGGACCGAGACGCGCAGCTCGTGCACTGGCCCGCCCGCGATCCCGACCCCAAGGATGGCCTCGCGCTGCTCGCGCGCGCGCTCGTTCCAGGCAGCGACTGCATCCGCGGCGGCGACTGCATCCGTATCCGCCGCGGTGAGCAGGTCGCGGAACTCGCCGAGACGTCCGATGGCGTTCTCGATCTCGGCGATCAGGGCGTCGCGATTTGAGATGTATATGTCGGTCCAAATCGCCGTGTTGGCCCCGGCGACGCGCGTGGCGTCGCGAAAGCTCGGCCCGGCGGCAGGCAGACTTTCACCGGCGTCGAGCGCCCCGGCGGCGCACGCGCCGGCCTGGGCGACGAGCACGTTGGCGAGCACGTGCGGGAGGTGTGAGAAGGTCGCCATCAGACGGTCGTGCAGCTCGGCCTCGATCGCGCTTGGCTGCGCGCCGAGGCTAACGAGCAAGCGGTGTAGACGCTCGTAGAGCACACCGGAGGTGCCCTGCGTCGGCGTGAGATACCAGGTAGCGCCCTCGAAGAGATCGGCGCGGGCGTGCTCGACCCCCGCGGTCTCAGCGCCCGCCAATGGGTGGCCACCGATGAAACGCTGATCCTCCGCGAGCAAGCCAAGCGCGCGCTTGGTTGAACCGACGTCGCTGACGACGCACTGCGGAGGAGCGCACACGAGCGCCTCGCGTACCGTCGCGGGCAGCGCTCCGACAGGCGCAGCGGCAAATACGACATCGGCGTCGCGCACCGCACCGGGGAGGTCCGGGGCCTGCGTGTCAATCGCACCGAGCTCCAGTGCGCGATCGCGCACTGCGGCGTCGGGGTCATAGCCACAGACCTGAGCGCCGGCGCGCTCTCGCGCCGCAAGACCGATCGAGCCGCCGATCAAGCCGATGCCAAGGATCGCGACGTTCAACGGGCCGGCCCCCGGCGCCGGCTCGCCGTGAGGTGGGGGGCATCGACCCGGCCGCGGACCATCAGACGGCGCTTAGCGCTGCTCCGGCGAGCGCGGCGGCTTGCTCGACGGCGCGCGCGTACTCGGCGAACGTGTCGGTCGCCAGCGCCTGGGGTCCGTCGCAGATGGCCTCGTCGGGGTTGGGGTGCACCTCGACGATGATGCCGTCCGCACCGGCGGCGGCGGCGGCGAGCGAGAGCGGCAGCACGAGCTCGCGCCGGCCCGCGGCGTGACTGGGGTCGACGATCACGGGCAGGTGGCTGAGTTCCTTGAGCACCGGCACGGCCATCAGGTCGAGCGTGAAGCGGTAGGCGGTCTCGAACGTGCGGATGCCGCGCTCGCAGAGCATCACGTTGGGGTTGCCCTCCTTGAGGATGTACTCGGCGGCCATCAGCAGCTCATCGAGTGTCGAGGAGAGGCCGCGCTTGAGTAGCGCCGGCCGCCCGGAGCGGCCGATCTCGGCGAGCAGGGGGTAATTTTGCATGTTGCGCGCGCCGATCTGGATGACATCGGCGACCTCCAGGACGGGGTCGAGATCGCGCATGTCCATCAGCTCGGTGACGATCGGCAGGCCGGTCTCGGCCTTGGCCTCGGCGAGCAGCCGCAGCCCCTCGAGCCCGAGGCCTTGGAAGGCGTAGGGGGAGGTACGCGGCTTGTAGGCACCGCCCCGCAGCAGTGTGGCGCCGGCGTCGCGCACGACGCGCGCGGTCTGCAGTGTCTGCTCGCGCGTCTCGACCGTGCACGGTCCGGCGATCAGCGCGAAGTTGCCGCCGCCGACCTTGGCGCCGTCGATGTCCAGGACGGTGCGCTCGCCGTGGCGAATCTGGGCCGAGGCGAGCTTGTAGGGCTTGAGGATCGGCATCACGCGATCCACGCCCGGCTGACCCTCCAGGCCGAGGCTCTCGATCGAGGCGTCCTGCTCGACGTCTCCGATCGCGCCGATCACCGTGAGACGCGCACCGTTGATGGGATGGGCAAGCGCGCCGGCCTGCTCGATCTTTTCTATGACCGCCGCTATCTCCTCCTCGGTGGCGGTCTCCTTCATGACGATCATCATCGATTCTTCCTTTCAAAATCTCGCGAAAGTTTACGTGGTGGCGACTTCTCCGATTCCGTGAGATCCGCCTCTGCGGGCGGCGTGCGGGGGCGTACGATGCCCGGTAAAGACGGCGCTCGGCTCCAAGGCGAGGAACCCTCCGCGGCCTTTCTTGCGCACGATCCCGCTCACGGACGGGCGCAGGGGCCGGAGCGCCTAGCTAAATCGCCAGGCGTACAGATAGGAACGGGACCACGCGCAGCTGGCCACGGCCGGCCGGGTGAGCCGGGTGGCGGTCGAGTGAGATTTGGCTGCGCTGGCGGTCACGATCGTCTGCGTTGTTTGTAGCAGAGAAGGTAGGCGGCGTCGAGCGGTGTCACGCGACGGTCACAGGGTGCGACGCCGGCCGCTCACAGGACTTCGGCGAGAGCGTCGAGGAAGCGGACGTTCTCCTCGGCGGTCCCGTACGTCACCCGAAGCGCCCCGGGGCGTCCAAGCGCGCCTCCGCCGCGTACTAGTACGCCGCGTTCGAGGAGGCCGGCCATGACGTGCTGCTCGTCTCTGTCTTCGCCGAGCGCGAACCAGCAAAAGTTGGCCTGGGAGTCGGCTGGCTGTAGACCAAGCGCGCGCAGGCGCTCCTCGACGGAGATGCGCTCGGCGATCGTTCGCGTGACGCGGTCAACGACGGCGTCCTGGTGTGCGAGCGCCTCGCTCGCGGCGGCTTGAGCGACGGCGTTGCAGAAGAACGGCTGGCGTACCTGATCGACGGCTCGCACGAAGGCCTCGGAGCCGCACAGGGCGAAGCCGACGCGCAGGCCGCAGAGCCCGTGGACCTTGGAGAACGTCCGCAGCAGCACGAGGTTGGGGTGTTCGGAGAGCAGCGCGACCGAGGCATCGGGATCCTCGAGCAGGTTGAACTCGCAGTAGGCCTCGTCGACGATCACGCAGACGTGCGGCGGCACCTCCTCCAGGAACCGCGCGATATCGGCTAGCGGCACAGCGGTGCTGGTGGGGTTATTGGGGTTGCACACGATCGCCAAGCGCGTGGCGACGGTGATCTCGCGGAGCATCGCGGGCAGGTCGTGGCGCTCGTCTTCGTCGAGTGCGACGCGCACCTCGCGCGCGCCGGAGGCCGCGCTGAGGTGGGGATAGACCGAGAATGAGGGCCAGGCGTAGACGAGCTCGGCGCCGGGCTCCAGCAGGGCCTCGCCGGCGGCGAGCAGAATGTCGCATGAGCCGTTGCCGATCGCGATGCGGGCGGGCGGCACGCCGTAGCGCTCGGATAGGCGGATGCGCAGCGCAAAGCTCGTCGGGTCCGGGTAGCGGTTGAGGCTCGCGAGCGCGCGATCGATCGCTTCGCGCACCGCCGGTAGTGGCGGCCACGGCGACTCGTTGCTGGCGAGCCGCACGGGCGGGGCCGCGTCGGCATAGCCGCCCGCCGCGGGATAGCTCGGCAGTCGCCGGATGCGCTCTGAGAACTCGATCGCCACGGAGCTAGGCTACTGCGCGGCCTCGAGGTCGGCGCGCAGCGCGCGGGCCTCTCCGAGATAGACGTGCCGGCTTTGGTGGTCCGCGGGTGCGTAGTAGTGGATCAGCACCCTGATGACGCGAGGGAGCGACTGGGGTACAGGAATCTCGCGAGCGCACAGCAGCGGCACGCGGTCGAACCCGAGGGCACGCGCGGCGACTGCGGGGAACTCGGCGTCGAGATCCTCGGTGGCGGTGAAGATACAGCTCACGACGTCCTCGGGCGCGAGCGCATTGCGCTCCATGAGGGCCTGCATAAGCTCGGTGGTGGCGCTGAGGATGCCCTGCGCGTCGTTGCGCTCGACACTGGCGGCCCCGCGCAAGGCGAATAAGCGCATGGAGGCGATTCTGTCAAAGCGCCCCCCGGATCTCTCGTGCGGCCCCGCGCGGGCGTCCACCGCGGGCGCCCCCCGGGGCTGCGTCCCCGCTGGCGGCGCCTCCGCGGGTTGCGTCCCCGCGGGTTGCGCTGGCTGCGCGCAGCGCCTCGACCTCGGCGGCACCCAACCGTCGGTGCTCACCCGGCGCGAGCGCTCCGAGGCGTAGGGGCCCGAGCGCGACGCGTCGCAGAGCGAGCGCGCGATGCCCGACGACCTCACACATGCGTCGCACCTGGCGGTTGCGGCCTTCGCCGATCGTGATCTCGAGCTCTTCTCCCCCGCGCCCGATACAGCGGACGCTGGCGGGCCCGGTGGGCCCATCCTCCAAGGTAACCCCGCGGCGCAGCGTGCCGAGCGTTCCCTCGGAGACGGGCCCGGCGGCGACGCGGACGCGATAGGTCTTGGGAACTTCATAGCGGGGATGAGTGAGGCGATTGGCGAGGTCGCCATCGTTAGTAAGCAGGATCAATCCGCTGCTGTCGGCGTCGAGGCGCCCGACCGGATACAGGCGACGCGAGTCGGGGATGAGCCCGACGACGGTTGGGCGACCCTGGGGGTCGTGGGCGGTGCTGAGGACTCCGACGGGCTTATGCAGGGCGTAGACGACCGTCTCCTGTGCACCCGCGAGCGGATGGCCGTCGAGCTCGATGCGACTGTGATCCCCGACGTCGCGCGCGGGGTCGCGGACCATCTCCCCGTCGACGCGGACACGTCCGGCGCGCACGAGCGTCTCGGCGGCGCGTCGCGAGGCGACACCGGCGTGGGCGAGGTACTTGGCGAGGCGCATCTGCCGCAACGATAAGCGGGTGGCGCAGCCGACCGAAGGGCTCCGCTCTACATTTGATCTTCGCTATGGACCTTTCATTGTTGGAGCAGACGCTTGCGGCACACGGTGAGCCGGGCTTCCGCGCGCGCCAGGTGTGGGAGTGGACGGCGCGCGGCGCGGCGGGCTACGAGTCGATGTCGAACCTGCCGCTGGCGCTGCGCGAGACACTCGCGAGCGAGGCGCCGTTCTCGAGCCTGCAGCTACGCCGTGAGGTGCGGGCTCGCGATGGAACGGTGAAGGCGTTGTTCGCGACCGCCGATGGACGGGCACTGGAGGCGGTGCTGATGCGCTACCGAGACCGGCGGCGCTCGATCTGCCTCTCCTCGCAGTCGGGGTGCCCGTTGACCTGCACGTTCTGCGCGACCGGCCAGATGCGCTTCGCCCGCAACCTCAGCGCGTCGGAGATCCTCGACCAGGCACTGCACTTCCGGCGAATCGAGCCGCTGGACCACTGCGTGTTCATGGGGATGGGCGAGCCGCTGCTGAATCTCGACGCCGTGTTGGCGGCATGCGAGCGGTTGCCGGACCTCGGCATCTCCCACCGGCGCACCGCGATCTCGACGGTCGGCTGGATCCCGGGCATCCAGCGCCTGACGGAGTGCGAGCTGCCACTGCGCCTGGCGCTCTCGCTGCACGCGGCCGACGAAGCGCTGCGCTCGGAGCTGATGCCGGTAAACGAGCGCTATCCGCTGAGCGACGTGCTGGAGGCGTGCCGCGAGTTCTACGCGCGCAAGCGCCGGCGGATCTTCGTGGAGTACGTGATGCTGGCCGGAATCAACGACCGCTACGAGCAGGCCGTGGCGCTCGCGGACCTGCTCGCACCGGCGCGCTACGTGAGCACGCCGGCGCGCGGCCGCACCTCAGCGGGAGATCTCGGCGAGGGAGGGCGCGAGCCACGTATGTTCAAGGTGAATCTGATCCCCTACAACCCCACGGACTCTCCCTACCGTGGCTCGGGCCGCGAGGCGATCGCGGCGTTCCGCGCGGCGCTTCAGGAGCGCGGGGTCGAGGCAACCGTGCGCCTCACGCGTGGCCGCGACATCGATGCAGCCTGCGGTCAGCTGGCGGCGAGCCCGGTGTAGCGCCTACTGCGGCGCCGGCCCACTCTCGGCACGGGCCTCACCGGCGCGCAGCAGGCGCTCGCGCAACTGGCTTTGCTCCTCGGGCGTCGGATCCCATCGGGCAACGTCGGGCAGCTCGTCGAGGGAGCGCAAGCCGAAGAGCTTCAGGAACTGGGTCCCGGTGCGATAGAGGACGGCCCCGAACTGCGAGCGCCCGGCCTCCTCGATGAGACCGCGCTCGAGCAGCGTGGTGGCGGCGGAGTCGGCGCTGACGCCGCGTATGCGGGTGATCTCTGGACGCGAGACGGGCTGCAGATAGGCGACGATCGCGAGCGTCTCCGCCTGAGCGGGTGTGAGCGTGGCGGCGCGGGGACGACTGAAGAGCCGCCGCGCGGCGTCCTCGGCGCCCGGGTCGCTGGCAAGCGTGTAACCGCCGGCGAGCTCCCGCAACTGGATGCCGCGAAGTCCTGGGGCGTACTGCTCGGTAAGCAGCGCCAGCGCGGCGATGAGCGCGGGCTCCTCCGCACATGTGGCGTCCTGAAGCTCGCGGAGACTGAGCGGATCGCTGCTGAGGAACAGGAGCGCCTCGACAGTGCGGGCGAGCTCGGCGGGATCCTCGGCCGCGCCTTCGGTGGCGGGATCGCTCACCCGGCGGCTCCGGCCGCGACGGCCGCGGAGACCGGAGCACCCACCTCCTCGTGGAGGGTGTGGACGTGGATCTCGCCGAAGTTGTCGGCCTGCTCCCACGCGGCTTCGCCGCGTTTGTAGAGCTCAAGCAGCGCGAACAGCGTGATCGCGACGGTCATGCGGTCGGCCCCAGTCACGGCGTCCTCGAAGTTGAAGCGCCCGCGCGCCAGCAGCGTGCGCAGGTGCGCCAGCCGCTCGGCGAGACTCACCCGGTTGATCGTGATGTGACGCAGATTGACAGGCGGTGGCTTGACGAGCAAGCGCCCGATCGCGGCTCCGAGGATCGAGGGGTCGAGCGGATCCTCGGGCGCCGCGGGAAGCGCACGCAGGACCCCGGCGGGAGGAGCGGCGCGACGAAAGCGCACACCGTGCTCGCGCGCGAGGAGCTCATGTAAATAGGCCGCGGCTGAACGGAAGCGACTAGCGTCGAGCATCCGCGCGAGCAGCTCCTCGGCGGCCTCGTCGGGCTCGATGTCAAGCAGCTCCTCATCGTCCTCGCCAGCGATCATCAGGCGGGACTTGAGCTCCAGAAGAGCGGCGACGAGCACGATGAATTCGGTGGCGGTCTCGAGGTCGAGCTCGCCGCGCGCCTCGAGATGGTCGAGGTAGGCGAGCACGACGTCGGCGAGCTCAAGTTCGAGCAGATCGATCTCCTCACGCAGGATCAGCGTCAACAGCAGGTCGAAGGGGCCGCTGAAGAGGTCGAGGTCGAGCTCCAGTGTCGCGATGCTCACGCGCTCACCGTAGCGGCTGCTCCCGACGGCGAGCAGCGGCGTCGCTCAGCGAAGCCCCGACGCCCATACACTCGCGCACGTCGCGCAGGGTGTCAGCCGCGATCGCGTGTGCGCGCTCACGCCCACCGGCCAGGATCCGCTCGAGCGCATCCTCATCGGCGCGCAGCTGCTCGTAGCCCTCGCGTACCGGCGCAAGGCGCTCGATGACGGCAGCAGCGACAGCCGCCTTCAGCTCTCCATAGCGCGCATCGGCGAGCTCGGCCTCGATCTGCGGGGGCGTGGTGTCGCGAACGGCGGCAAGGACTTCGATCAGGTTCGATACACCGGGCTTCTCCGGCGCCCGGCGGACCTCGCTGCCGGAATCGGTGACGGCGCTCTTGAACTTCTTCTCGATCGCCTGAGGCGGGTCGAGCACGTAGATCGTGCCCTGCTCGCTACCGCCGGTGGTGGACATCTTGCTAGAGGGGTCCTGGAGGTCCATGATGCGCGCGCCGACCTCGGGGATGCGGTGCTCGGGCACGACAAGCACCTCCTCGCCACCGGCGAAGCGTGCGTTGAAGCGGCGCGCGACATCGCGCATCAACTCGAGGTGCTCGCGCTGGTCCTCCCCTACGGGGACCTCGTGGGCGCGGTACGCGAGCACGTCGGCGGCTTGGAGTACGGGGTAGAGCAACAGACCCGCGGAGACCAGCTCGCGCTGAGCGATCGACTTGTCGCGGAACTGATGCATGCGCTGCAAGCGTCCGAGCTCGGTGACACCGCTCAACAGCCAGCACAGCTCGGCGTGCTCTTGGACGTCGCTCTGGCGGAACAGGATGCAGCGCTCGGGGTCAAGCCCGGCAGCCAGCAGCAACGCGGTGAGGTCGTACAGGCTGCGCCGCAGTTCGATGGGGTCGTAGGCAACGGTGATCGCGTGCAGATCGACGATGCAGAACAGCGCCTCGCCGCGCTCTTGGGCGGCGATGTATTGGCTGATCGCGCCGATGTAGTTGCCCAGGTGCTTGGTGCCGGTGGGCTGGATGCCGGAGAAGATGCGCACGGTCGCGGGAGGCTAGCCGACCGTCAGCGCCTGGCGGATCACCGGCCGCTTGGCCGCGGCGACCTCGTCCAGGCGCCGGACCGGCGTGGTGTGGGGCGCAGTGCGAGCAATCTCGGGGTTCTCCGCGGCCTCGCGCAGGATCGCGGCGAGCGCGTCAGCGAAGCCGTCGAGCGTCTCCTTCGTCTCGGTCTCCGTAGGCTCAACCATCAGGGCCTCCTCGACGAGCAGTGGGAAGTAGACCGTCGGCGGGTGGTAGCCGAAGTCGAGCAGTCGCTTGGCGAGGTCGAGCGTCTTGATCTGCAGCTCGCGCTTCATCGGGCCACCGGAGAGCACGAACTCGTGCATGCAGAGATCTCCATAGGCGAGCGGCAGCTGCTCCAGCACTCCCCGCTCGCGTAGGGCTGCCAGTAGATAGTTCGCGTTCAGCACGGCGGTCTCGGACGCGTCCTTCAGGCCGTCGGCCCCAAGCGAGCAGATGTACGCGTAGGCGCGCACGAAGCACCCGTAATTGCCTTGGAAGCTGCGTAGGCGCCCAATTGATTTGGAGCCCACGCGCCCGCGACCGTATTCGAGGTCGAAGGCGCCCTCCTCCCCACGCACGATCGTGGGCACAGGCAGGTAGGGCGCGATGCGCTCGGAGACCGCAATCGGGCCCGACCCGGGCCCGCCGCCGCCGTGGGGTTGGGTGAAGGACTTGTGGAGGTTGAAGTGGACGATGTCGAAGCCCATGTCCCCCGGGCGCGAGAGGCCCATGACGGCGTTGAGGTTCGCGCCGTCGTAGTAGAGCGTCGCGCCGACGTCGTGAACGATGCGCGCGATCTCCTCGATGTTGGGATCGAACACGCCGAGCGTGTTGGGGTTGGTGAGCATCAGGCAAGCGACATCCGCGTCGGCCTTGGCGCGCAGATCGTCGAGATCGACGCCACCGGCGGGGTTGGTGGCGAGCTTGACGACATCCAGGCCGGCCATCGTGACGGTCGCGGGGTTGGTCCCGTGCGAGGTGTCGGGCGCGAGTACCTTGTGGCGCTGCTCGCCGCGATCCTCGTGGTAGGCACGCGT
Organism: Solirubrobacteraceae bacterium; assembly: GCA_036493975.1. Taxonomy (GTDB): domain Bacteria; phylum Actinomycetota; class Thermoleophilia; order Solirubrobacterales; family Solirubrobacteraceae; genus Palsa-744. The sequence continues at coordinate 51,673 of DASXOX010000082.1, read as the reverse complement.
CAACAACACACCGGCGAGCTCGCCGTGAGAGCCCGCGGAGGGCTGCAGGCAAACGTGCGGGAGCCCCGCGATCTCCCCCAGAGCGCCCTGCAGGTTCCACATCAGCTCGAGCGCGCCCTGCGCCTGCTCGGGGTCCTGAAGCGGGTGCAAGCGAGCGTGGCCTCCCAGCGCGGCGACGCGCTCGTGCAGGCGCGGGTTGTGCTTCATCGTGCACGAACCCAGCGGGTAAAAGCCGGAGTCGAGGTCGAAGTTGCGCTTGGACAGGCGCACGTAGTGGCGCACGATCTCCGGCTCTGAGAGCTCGGGCAGCCGCGGCGCCTCGGCACGACGCAACTCGCGCGGCAGCAACTCCTCGGGGTCGGCCGCAGGGACATCGAGCGCGGGGCACTGGAAGGCCCGCCGACCGGGAGCGCCCTTCTCAAACACTGTGAGAACCGGGTCGTCGGCCAGCGAGGAGCGCTGCTCGTCAACGACCGACTCCGAGAGCGGGGCGCTCAAACCGCCACCGCCTCAGTGTGGCGCTCGGCGGCGAGCGCCGCTCCCAGCACGTCGACGAGACGATCCACATCGGCCCGCGTGCGGCGCTCGGTAAGCGCCACGAGCAGCCCGCCGCGGTCTTGCTCGCGGCCCGTGAGCGCCTGCAGGTCGACGCCGGGGTTGACCCCCTGCGCGATGCAGCGGCGTCGGATCGCGGGCACATCGCCGTCGAGGCGCAGCGCGAACTCGCGGATAACCGCCTGGGAGTGCAGCGGCTGGGCTCCCTCCAGGGTGGAGAGGGTCTCGCGGGCGTAATGGGTGCGGGCCAGTAGCAGCTCGCCGAGCTCGACGAGCCCCTGGCGCCCAAGCCAGGCAAGGTAGACGACGCCGCCCAATGCATTGAGGGCCTGCGCGGTGCAGATGTTGGAGGTCGCTTTCTCGCGACGGATGTGCTGCTCGCGGGTCTGCAGCGTCAGCACGAAGCCGCGGCGCCCGTCGATGTCACGCGTCTCGCCGGCGATGCGACCCGGCATGCGGCGCAGGTACTGCTCGCGAGCGGCGAAGAATCCAAACGATGGTCCGCCATAGTCGAGGCGGTTGCCGAGCGCCTGACCCTCGCCGACGGCGACATCGACGCCGCATTCCCCGGGGGCGGCAAGGATGCCGAGCGTGATCGGGTCGACCTGGGCGATCACGACTGGCTCGGCGGCGTCCTTGGCGCCGGCGCTGAGCGCGCGGGCGTCCTCGACTGCGCCGTAAACGTTTGGTTGGGCGAAGATCGCAGCCGAGGTGTCGTCGTCAATCGCGGCCACCCATGCATCCAGATCGGTGCGCCCGTCTTTCAGAGGGACCTCGACGACCTCAGCGCCGAAGCCGTGGGCGTATGTGCGCAGCGTCTGCAGGGAGTGAGGGTGCAGACCGGCACTGACCACAATGCGACGGCGGCCATTGTGGAGCTTCGCGAGGTATGCCGCTGACGCGACGGCAGAAGCGCCCTCGTAGACCGATGCGTTCGCGACCGGCAGGCCGGTGAGCTCGCAGATCGCGGTCTGATACTCGAACATCACCTGCAGGCCGCCCTGGGAGATCTCGGGCTGATAGGGCGTGTAGGGGGTGAGGAACTCAGAGCGCTCCATCAGCATGTCGATCAAAGACGGCACGTAGTGGTCGTACATGCCGGCACCGAGGAAGCTGAGCTGCTCCTCGGCGCTGACGTTGCGCGCGGCCAGCTCGCGCAGGTGCTCATAGACATCCTGCTCGGCCATGCCGGGCGGCAGGTCCAACGGACGCCCGAGCCGCACGGGCGCCGGGACCTGGCGATCGAAGAGCTCCTGCACGGAGCCCACGCCGATCGCCGCGAGCATCGCGGCGCGGTCGGCGTCAGTTGTTGAGGTGTAGCGGCTCACAGCTCCTTCAGCCTAGCCGCCGCTCCCGACCCCTCGCGCGTGCGCGCGGCGAAGTCGAGCGAGCGAAGACCTAGCCGCGCAGCGTGGCGGTGTAGGCCTCGGCGTCCATCAGACTCTCGCTCTCGGCGGGATTGCGCAGGCGCACCTTCACCAGCCAGCCCGCCCCGTAGGGATCCTCGTTGATCGGCGTCGGATCGTCGGCGAGCGCCTCATTGACCGCGACGATCTCACCTGACAGCGGCGCGACGACGTCCGAGACCGCCTTGACGGACTCGACCTCGGCGTACGGCTCGTCCTGCGTCAGCGCCGTGCCAACGGCGGGGGGCTCGAAGAACACGACCTCACCAAGAGCGTCCTGCGCGTACCAGGTGATGCCAAGCGTCGCCTCGCCGTCTTCCAGGCGCGCCCAGTCGTGCTCGGCGTGGTACAGCAGATTATCTGGGTAACTGGCCTCGGCCATCGACTCTCGCTCCTACGATCGACGCTCGTGCAAAGCGCAAAAGATACTCACGCGCGCTTGGCGACGAACGGCTTGCGCACAACCGTGGCCTTGCGTGTGCGGCCGCGCACGTCGATCTCCAGCGGCGTGCCGACGGCGACGCGCTCCGCGGGAAGGTAGGCCAGGCCGATTCCAACCCCGAGGCACGGCGAGAGCGTCCCGCTCGTCACGACTCCGCCGCCAATCACCGCGTTTCCGGCTCGGGCGATCCCGGCGCCGTCGAGCGCGAAAGCGACGAGCTTCTCGGCGGGCCCGGTCTCGCGGACGGCGCGCACGGCGTCCGCGCCGATGAAGCCGGTGTCCTCCTTGCAGCACCATCCAAGACCGGCCTCGATCGGCCCACGCTCCTCCATGAGGTCGTTTCCATAGAGGTGAAAGCAGGCCTCCAGGCGCAGTGTGTCGCGCGCGGCGAGCCCCGTGGGCAGCGCACCTGATTGCACCAGCTCGTCCCACAGGGCAGGCGCATCGGCGGGATCGGCGAGTAGCTCGACGCCGTCCTCGCCGGTGTAGCCGGTGCCACACACCAGCACGGGCTGGGCGCAACCGCTCAGTGGAAGCGCTGCGACCGTCATGCGTTCCGGCAGCGGGGCCTCAGCGAGCGCCTGCACTAGCTCGCGCGCGCGAGGACCCTGCACGGCGAGCATCGCGTAGGCGTCGAGGCGATCCTCGACGTGGACATCGGGATCTCCGTTATCGGCCCCGCCGCGCGCGTACGCACGCGCGCGCGGCGGGGTCGCTTTTTGATCATCCCCTCCCGCGAGGCTCGCTCCACGCGCGGCGGTGTGCCTGCGAAACCACTCCAGATCACGCTCGTGATTGGCGGCGTTGGTAACGGTCAGGTAGCGATCCTCGCCTAACCGGTAGGTGAAGAGGTCGTCGAGCACGCCCCCGTCCTCGCGGCACAGCACGCTGTACTGCGCCCCGCCGACGGGGATCGCAGCGACGTCGTTGGAGAGGAGCCGCTGCAGCAGCGCGAGCGCGCCGGGCCCGGAGGTCTCGATCTCCCCCATGTGCGAGACGTCGAAGACACCGCAGGACTCACGCACGGCCATGTGCTCCTCGCGGACGCCGGAGTACTGGACTGGCATCTCCCAGCCGGCGAACTCCACGAGCTTTGCGCTGGCGGCGAGGTGGCAGTCGAAGAGCGGCGTACGGCGCGGAGCACTGGACATCCGCGGCAGGCTAGCCGAGACGCGTCAACGCAAGAACGGCGGTACGTCGATGTCGTCGTCGGAGATCTCGAGCGCCCCGCGCTCGCGCTGGCCGATGCGCGGGCCGCGGTCGGCGCGCTCGGCGCGCTCGCGGCGCACCGCACGCCCGGGGCGGTGGTCGAAGCCGGTACCGATCACGGTCACGCGGACCTCGTCGCCCATGTCCTCGTCGATGACGGCGCCGAAGATGATGTTTGCGTTGGGGTCGGCGGCGTTCTGGATGATCTCGGCGGCCTCGTTGACCTCGAACAGGCCGAGCTCCTTGCCGCCGGTGATGTTGAGCAGGATGCCGGTCGCGCCATCGACGTTCTCCTCCAGCAGCGGCGAGGAGATCGCGATCTTCGCCGCCTCCGCCGTGCGATTCTCGCCGCCGGCGGTGCCGATGCCCATCAGCGCGGAGCCCGCGTCGTGCATGATCGTGCGGACGTCGGCGAAGTCGAGGTTGATGAGACCTGGGATCGTGATCAGGTCGGTGATGCCCTGGATGCCCTGGCGCAGCACATCGTCGGCCTCTTTGAAAGCGTCGAGCATCGAGGTCCGGCGCTCCACGACGGCCAGCAGCTTCTCGTTGGGAATCACGATCAGCGTGTCCACGACCTCGCGCAGGCGCTCGATCCCCTCGGTCGCCTGGCGCGCGCGTTGGGTACCCTCGAAGTCGAAGGGGCGCGTCACGACGCCCACGGTCAGCGCGCCGATCTCGGTCTTCGCGATCTCCGCGATCACGGGCGCAGCGCCCGTGCCGGTGCCGCCGCCCTCGCCTGCCGTGACGAACACCATGTCCGCGCCCTTCAGCGCCTCCTTGATGTCGTCGCGCGACTCCGCGGCTGACGTGAAGCCGACCTCGGGATTAGCGCCAGCGCCGAGCCCCTTCGTGGACTCGTGGCCGATGTTCAGCTTGATGTCGGCGTCGCACATCGCGAGCGCCTGTGCGTCGGTGTTGGCCGCGATGAACTCCACGCCGCGCAGGCCCGCGTCGACCATGCGGCTGATCGCGTTGGTGCCGCCACCGCCGACACCCACGACCTTGATGACCGCCAGATAACTGCCTACGCCGCTCTCCATGATTTCAATCCCGTCCGAAGGCTTCAGTATGAGTTAAGGGTTCTGGAGCCGTGCTCCTAGGCCCTCTCGAATTGCGCACGTTATGCAGGGAACTTCGCCCTGTCAACGGCACCGACGACTTTTGCAGGATCGCTTGCAGAATCCGGGACTCTCAACCACCACCGGAGAAACCTAGATTTCTGAAGGTAAGGCTTAAGTAGAGGTTTAGCCTTCTTCCTGTGTGGGGGCTTCGCTTGTGGAGGGAGAACTCGCCGAAGCTTCAGTGCTGGCGCTGGATTCCCCAGCGGCTTGTTCGGTGCTCGGTTCACCAGTACTAGGGGCGGCTGTGGCCGCCGCGGCCGCACTGGAGGCTCCGCCGGCGACCGCTTCGTCGAGCCTCGCAGCCAGCGTCGAGGCGCTTTCGCCGGATGAGCCGACCGGCGCTGAGGCGCCGCTCAAACCGCCTGGCGCCGAGCTTCCAGCGACAGGGCGTTCGGGCAAACGGACATCGATGTAGCTAGCGCCGGCGGAACTCGGATCGGCCAGTACGCGGGCCGCCGCGAGCCACTTCGCGTGCGGTCGTGTCGCGTTTCCGAAGTACAGCTCCAGGCCGGTTCGCATCGTGACCACGAGACCTTCTGAGCCATTGGCGACCGACTGTGTCCAGCCCAGCAGCGTCGCGGGCGCGGCAGCTAGAACGCTCAGCTCGGCGCGTGTGCCGGTCCCCGCGAGTCGCTGCCCGGGCAGCGGCGCGACGCCGCTGATGCGGACGCTCGGCAGCGTGCGTCCGAGCAGGCCCGGACCGAGAACGACGCCGTCGCCGGCGACGGCCGTGCGCTGACCGGCGGCGAGCAACACGGCGACTGGCGGCTGCTCGATGACGGTGATGTGCAACCCGTGCGGGAAGCTCGGGCTGACACGTACGTCGCGCACGAGCGGGAACTGCGAGACCGCGGCGCGCAGCGCGGCTGGGCGGACGTGCAGCGTGCTCATCCCGTGCGCGGCGCGCTTCAGGGCGGCTTCGATCTGGGCCGTGTCGTGCCCGTGGACGCCGCTGATCCGCACATCCTGCACGGCGGCCAGCGAGGTGTTGCGTAGCAGCAGCCAGCCGCCGACACCAAGCACCGGGAGGCACAGCGCCGCGATCAGCGCGAGGCGCAAGCGCCGACGCGGCCACACGAACGCCACACCGGCCCGCGCCGGGCCGGCCACTGCGAGCGGCCGGCCGAGGAACACAGCGAGCGTGCGAGCCATCGATTGGGTCTTCGACCCCGAGGCGCGAACCCCTACAACCAGGGAAACCGCACGGCGCCGAGCGTCTGCACCTCGGGCTGCAGCTCGACACCGAAGCGCTCCAGGACCCGGCGGCGGCCCTCGGCCATCAGCGCGACGATCTCCGCGGTCGTCGCGGCGCCGGTGTTCTCGATGAAGTTGGCGTGCTTGGGCGCGAAGCGCGCCCCGCCGAGCGCAAGGCCATTGCAACCGGCCTCCGAGAGCAAGAGGCCGGCGGTGCGACCAGCCGCGCGCTTGTCGGAGGCGGATGGGTTCATGAACGTCGAGCCGAACGTCTTGATGCCCTGCGGCTGCGCCTCGTGACGGCGTTCGCGCAGCTCAGCGAGCGCCGCTTTCACGATGTCCGGCGCGGCAGCTTGGAGCGAGAAGGACGCCTGCGCGACGATCTCCCCCGGCTGCAGCGCGGAGCTGCGGTAGCCGAATCCCAGCCGCTGCGCCGGCCGGCGCTCGATTCCGGCGGCGGTCGCGATCAGCGCCCATTGGAGCGTTCGCGCGAGCTCGCCGCCGTAGGCGTTCGCGTTCATCCGCACGGCCCCCCCGACGGTCCCGGGAATGTTGACGCCGAACTCGATCCCGGAGAGGCCGGCCTGCGCGGCACGGGTGGCGACAGCGGGCAGGCGGGCGCCGCCACCGCACAGCAAACAGTGCTCGCCGTCGCGCTCGATGCGCGCAAGGTCGCGGTCGAGCTTGAGCACGAGCGCCTGCACCCCCTCATCCGCGATCAGGAGGTTCGAGCCGGAGCCGACGACCTCGGTCGGCGTCCCGACGCTCTGCGCCCACGCGAGCAGCTGCAGCAGCTCAGGCTCGCTGCCGGCGCGCGCGAAGAACTGCGCGCTGCCCCCGGTGCGCACGGTCGCCAGGCGCGCGAGCGGGTAGTCGCGCTCGACGCTGGCCGGCGGTTCGGCGGGGCTCACCTCCCCCCCTCCACCAGCCGCCGGCCCAGCTCGTCGATGTCGCCGGCGCCCAACATCAGACACAGGTCGCCGTCCCTGAGCTCGCGCCGCAGGACGGGCTCGGCGTCGGCGAACGTGGCCAGCCAATACACCGGGCGACCGTGGGCGGCGTCGACGGCGCGCTCGACGATTGTGAGGCCGCTGACACCTGGATGGTCCTGGGGACGCTCGCGGGCCGGGTACACGTCGAGCACGACGACGACGTCGGCGAGCGCGAGCGCGCGGCCGAACTCGCTCGCGAGCATCGCGGTGCGCGAGAACAGGTGCGGCTGGAAGACCGCGACGAGCCGCCACGGATCGAGCGTGCGCGCGGCGCGCAGCGTCGCGGCGACCTCGGTGGGGTGGTGCGCGTAGTCCTCGTAGATCGTCGCGCCCCCGACGCTACCGACCCGCTGAAAGCGCCGGCCGGCGCCCGGGAACTCGGCGAGACCGGCAATCGCGGCCTGCTCGTCGGCACCGGCGAGCCGCACGGCCTCCAGGGCGGCGGCGGCGTTGAGCGCGTTGTGCGCCCCCGGCACCTGCAGGCGCACGTCGTGAGCGCGCCAGCGAAAGCTCGATCCGCCGGCGAGCAGCGTGGGCTCGGGGACGTCGTAGGCGACAAGCGAGACGTTTCCCCCTTCGCCGCCCGCGGAGCCGGCAGCGGGCACCGGCAAGTCCGGCTTGGCTTCAGGCGGCGCGAGTTCGACCAGCTCTGGGCGATCCCACACGACGATCCCACAGTGTGCGCGCGCAAGGAACGCTCCAAACGCCTCGCGCAACTCAACGAGCGAGGCGAAGGTCGCGTGGTGGTCGAGCTCGACGTTCGTGAGCACCGCGATGTCCACGTCGAGGCTGAGCATCGAGCGGTCGGACTCGTCGGCCTCGACTACGAGCAGTTCACCTGGCCCCCAGTGGGCGTTGTCCAGCCCGCCGCCGACAGGGCCGCCGACGAGCCAGGAGACTTCGTCGGGTTGCGGGCATGCGCGTCGCAGCGCATGCACGAGCATCGATGACGTCGTCGTCTTGCCGTGTGTGCCGGCTACGGCGATCGTGCGCTTGAGGGCGGTGAGCTCCGCAAGCAGATCCGCACGCGGGCGCTCGCGCAGGCCGCGCGCGCGCGCGGCGGCGCGCTCGGGGTTCTCCGCGGGTACGGCGCTGGAGTAGACGATCTCCACGTCCTCGCCCGCGGGGATATTGACGGCGTCGTGGCCGATGTGCGCGTCCAGCACACCGTCGGCGCTCAGGCGCTCCAGATAGGGCGAGGTGGCGCCATCGGAGCCACTGACCTGCGCGCCGAGCGCGGCGGCGGCCCGCGCATAACCGCTCATCCCGGCCCCACCGACACCGACGAAGTGCAGCCGGCGGGCGCTCCAGGGCAGGCTCATCGGTGGGCACTCCCCCAGTGGCTCATCGGTGCGCGGCCTCGAGCGCTCATCGGCGCGTGGCCTCGTGCGCTCATCGGCGCGCGGCCTCGAGCAGCGCATTGGCGACATCGTGTGCGGCCCGCGGCCGCCCGAGCCTCGCCGAGGCGGCTGCCATCGCGTGAAGGCGCCGCGGGTCGGCGAGCAAGGCGGCGGTCTCGTGCGCGAGCCGCGAGGCGCCCAGCTCGCCGTCGGGGATCGTGATGGCGGCGCCGGCCTGCGCCATCCAGCGGGCGTTGGAGCTCTGATGGTCGGCGGCGGCGTGCGGGTAGGGCACGAGGATCGCGGGGCGCCCGTGGGCGGCGATCTCAAACAGCGAGCCCCCGGCGCGTGCGATCACCAGGTCGGCTGCGGCAAGCGCGTCGGCAAAGGCGTCGAGGTCGAGGTACTCGCGCAGGTCATAGCCGACCGGCAGCGTGCGGCGGCTGAGCTCGGGGTAGTCGCGGTGGCCGCAGACGTGGAGCACGTGGAACGCCGCGCCGGCGAATGCGTCGACCGCGGCGAGGTTGATCGAGCGTGCGCCGAGCGAGCCGCCGAAGACAAGCACGCAGGTCTCCTCCGCGCCGACTCCCAGCCGGGTGCGCGCGGCGGCGGAGTCCGTCTGCGGCGGCGGGACCGGGCGGCCCGTCACCAGGTAGCTGCCTCGGCCGGGCGCGGAGTCCTCGAACGCGAGGCACACGCGCCGTGCGAACGGCGCGAGCGCGCGGTTGGCGAGACCGAGATGACTGTCGGCCTCCGTCAGCACGAGCGGGATCCGTCGCGTAAGCGCGGCCAGCCCGACGGGACCGGAAACGTATCCCCCTCCCCCCATCACCACATCGGGACGCAAACGGGCAAGCAACGCGCGAGCCCGAAGGAACGCGCGTGCGGCACGAGCCAGGGCGCGCAGCGCGGCCAAGGGGTTGCTGCGGCTGAGGCCGCTGACGGAGATCGTGTGCAGCGGGTAGCCGGCTGCCGGCACGAGCTGCGCCTCGGCGCGCTCCCCGCCGATGAAGCTGACTTGGACTCCCTGAGCGCGTAGCTGATCAGCGACCGCGAGCGCCGGCACGACGTGCCCGGCGGTCCCGCCGGCCGCGATCACGACGCTCGTCGGCTTCGTTGTCGGCGGCCTTTCGTCCACGGGCCAATCCTGCCTGTTTGCGAGCGCGGGTGTCGCCGACGACGCGCACGTGAGCGCTGGTGCCGGATGCGACGTTCATCAGCAGCCCCATCGCGGCGAGCATCACGATCAGCGAGCTGGACCCGTAGGAGACGAACGGCAGCGGCACTCCGGTGAGCGGGGCGAGACCGAGGACGGCAAAAGTGTTCAGCAGCGCCTGGGAGACGATCAGGGTCGTCATCCCGACGGCGATCAGGGCGCTGTAGAGACTGCGGGCGCGCTTGGCGGCGCGCAGGCCGGCGTAGCCGATGAGACCGTAGAGGAACAGGAGCGCGTAGACCCCGACGACGCCGAGCTCTTCGGCGACGACGGCGAGGATGAAGTCGGTCTGGGCCTCGGGTAGATAGAAGATCTTCTGTACGGACTGGCCCGGCCCGACCCCGAAGAGCCCGCCGGAGCCGATCGCGATCTGGCCTTGGACGGCCTGAAACCCGCTGCCGGAGGCGTGCGCCCAGGGATCCAGGAACGACGTCAGGCGCGCGCGCGCGTAGGGGCGCGCGATTGCGTAGAAACCGACGAGCACCAGCACGGTGCCGGCGAGGATCGCAAGATTGCGTCCAGGGATCCCGGCGGCGAGCAGCAGCGCGCAGATCGTGAACGCGATCACCATCGCCGAGCCGAGGTCGGGCTCGGTGACGACCAGCAGGCAGGCCCCGCCGACGACGACGAGCAGCGGGTTGGCGAGGTCGCGCAGCTCGTGGGTGCGCTGGGGGCGGCGCGCGAGCAGCGTGGCGGCGTACAGGATCAGCGCGAGCTTGAGGAGCTCGGAGGGCTGGAACTGGAAGATGCTCGGCCCGATCCAGCGCCGGGCGCCGTTGATCGAGACTCCCAGGTGCGGGATGTGCACGGCGAACACGAGCGCGAAGGAGACGGCGAGCAGCGGCGCGACGATGCTCTGGACCCGAGCGACCCCGTCGCGCGCGAGGACGTGCATCAACGCGAGTCCGGCGCCGCCGAAGACGACGAACTTGATGAGGTAGGCGCTGCCGTTGCCGTGGCCCTGCAGCAGCGTGCTCGCGGAGGAGGAGCTGTAGACCATGACGGCCCCGAACGCGAGTAGGCAGAGGGTCGCGGTCAGCAGGATGCGCTGCTCGAGCGGCTGCGCTCTGCGCGCAGCCCGCGCCCGGGCGCCCCGTCCGTGGGATTTGGCCTGTGCGCGCCGCGCGGCTGTTGGCATCCCAGCTCACTTCGACGCTGGGGCGTCAAAGCCTGCCGACGACTACAGCCCGCGAACGAGCTCCCTGAAGCGCTCCCCTCGGGCTTCGAAGTCGGCGAACTGGTCGAAGCTGGCGCAGGCGGGTGAAAGCAAAACTGTCTCCCCGGATGTGGCGGCGAGCGAGGCAGCCGCAACGGCGCCCTCCAAATTGTGAGACTCGCGCGCGGACACCCCGCTGCCCTTCAGCGCCCGCGCGATCAGCGGGGCGTCCTCGCCGATCAGGTACACAGCGCGGCAGGCGACTGCAATCGGATCGCGCAGCGCGGCGAAATCCTGACCCTTGCCCTGGCCGCCGAGAATCAGGTGAATCCGGCCGGGCGCAAACGCCTGAAGAGCAACGAGCGTGCTGGCGACGTTGGTGGCCTTGGAGTCGTTGACGTAAAGCACGCCCTCGCGCCGCGCGACCTCCTCCAGACGGTGGGCGACGCCCGCGAAGCTCCGCAGACCGCCGCGAACGGCATCGGCGTCGATCCCTCGCGCGAGGCAGACGGCGGCGGCGGCGAGCGCGTTGCGGGCGTTGTGGGAGCCGCGCAGGCGCAGCTCGGCGAGGTCGAGCAGCGGCTCGCGCTCCCACCAGATCCGGCCGTCGCGCAGCGCGCAGTCGGCCGGCGACTCCTCGCCGAAGCGCACAAGCCGCACGTCGGGTGATACTGCGGCGCCCTCATATTCCAAAGGCAACACGGCGACGTCACCCGCACCCTGGCGAGCGAACGCCTGGAGCTTGGCGTGCCGGTAGGCGTCCATCGTCCCGTGCCGGTCGAGGTGGTCGGGGGTGATGTTGAGCAGGACGGCGGCCTCGGGGGCAAAGGCGAGCGTGTCCTCGAGCTGAAAGGAGGAGGCCTCGCAGACGATCGTGGCGTCCGGGTCGACCTGTCCAACGAGGCCGCTGAGGGCGACACCGACGTTGCCTGCGACGGCGACGGGCAGACCGGCCTCACGGTGGATGTGCCCGATCAGCTCGACAGTGGTGGTCTTGCCGTTTGTGCCGGTGACCGCGACGAACTCGTTGGGAAGGAGCCGCCACGCGAGCTCCAGCTCACCGATCACGGTCATACCCGCGGCGCGCGCGGCGGTGACGACCGGCGCCTGGGCGGGCACCCCGGGGCTCTTGAGGAGCACCCGCACCCCGCCGAGCAACTCCCGCCCATCAGTCCCTAGGTGCACCTCGATGCCGTCCTCGGCAAGCGTCCGCGCCGCGGCGTCGGGAGTTGCGCCGTCGACCCCGACGACCTGCTCGCCACGCGCGTGCAGCGCCCGCGCGGCGGCGACACCGGAACGTGCGAGCCCGACGATCAGGTAGGGGCCTTCGGGGATCGGCGGGCGGGGCTTCACCTCAGGCGATGCTCTGCCGGTAGATCGTGAACCCGATCGCGCAGCAGATGGCGGCGATGATCCAGAAGCGCAGGATGATCTTGGTCTCAGACCACCCACGCAGCTCGAAATGGTGATGGATTGGGGCCATCAGGAAGACGCGTTTGTGGCGGAGCTGGAAGTAGATGACCTGGATCGCGACGGAGAGGGCCTCGATGACGAAGATGCCTCCGAGCAAAATCAGGAGCTCCTCGGTCTTGGTCATGACGGCGAGCCCGGCGATCGCGCCGCCGAGCCCAAGCGAGCCGGTGTCGCCCATGAAGATCGTGGCGGGGAAGGCGTTGAACCAGAGAAACCCGATGCAGCCCCCGACGAGACAGGCGGCGAGCATGGCGAGGTCGAAGTCTTCGGTGATGAAGGCGATCCCGATGTAGGCGAGCAGGACGATCGCGGCGCAGCCGGCGGCGAGGCCGTCGAGGCCGTCGGTCAAGTTGACGGCGCTGGTGGTGCCGGCGACGACGAGGTAGATGAGCGCGGGATAGAAGGGCCCGAGTTCGATGGTGTAGTCGATCGAGCGCAGACGCAGGGTGCTCGCCAGACCGGCCTCGTGGCGGGCGATGTACCAAAGACCCAGCGAGATGGCGATCGTGATGCCGAGCTTGGTGCGCCCGCGCAGGCCGAGCGAGCGGCGCCGGACGAGCTTGGTGTAGTCGTCGGCGAAACCGAGCAGGGCGCAGGCGATGGCGGCACCGAAGACCCCCATGGAGCGCCATTCGTAGTTGGAGAGGATCAGGAACGCGATGGCGACGGCGAGGAAGATGATGATCCCGCCCATCGTGGGGGTACCGGCCTTCTGGTGGTGCCCCTCGGGCCCGTCCTCGCGGATCTGCTGCCCGAACTCGCGCGCGCGCAGGAACTCGATGAACTTGGGGCTGAGGAAGATGCAGATCAGCAGCGCGGCGGTGCCGCCGAGCAGGATGCGGCCCATCAGCCCGCCTCGCCCTGCAGAAGCGTCTCGGCGACACGCTCGAGGCCGACTCCGCGCGAGCCCTTGACGAGCACGGTGTCGCTGGGGCGCAGCAGCGGCCGCAGAAGCTCGGCGGCAGCGGCGGCGTCGGGCGCGAGGTGGATCTCGCCGGCAAACGTCTCCCCCATCTCGGCGGCCTGTGGCCCGACGGCGAGCAGCAGCTCGACGCCACGCGCGCTCGCGTGGGCGGCGACGTCGCGGTGCAGCTCGGGCCCGCGCTGATCGCCGAGCTCGAGCATGTCGCCGAGGACGGCGACGCGGCGCGCGGGAGCGGTGGCGGCGAGGTCGTCGAGCGCGGCGCGCATCGACATTGGGTTGGCGTTGTAGCAGTCGTTGATGAGCACGATTCCGTCCGCCAGCGCGATGCGCTCGCCGCGCAGCGCCGAGAAGGTCACATCCAGCGTCCCGCCGGGTGTGACGCCGAGAGCGCGCGCGGCGGCGACCGCGGCGAGCAGGTTGCGCAGGTTATGGGATTGCGAGAAGGAGGGCTCGACAGACATGCGCACGTCAGGGGCAGCGGTGCGGTGTTCGACAATCGCCACATCCCCGGGCGTCTGGCCGCCCCCCGCGACGCCACCCTCGGCGAGCCCGACGTCGCCGCGCCCAGCGAGTTCGACATCGCCGCTGTCCCCGAAGGTCACGGTGCGAAGGTCTGAGCGCAGATGCGGCGCGAGCAGTGGCTCAGCGGCGGGAACGACAACGGTGGCGCCGGGGGCGAGCCCGGCGATCAGCTCGGCCTTGGCGGCGGCGATGGCCTCGACGGAGCCGAGCAGCTCGAGATGGACGGGGCCGACGTTGACGATGACGCCAACGTCGGGCTCGGCGATGGCGACGAGCTCGGCGATCTGACCGGGGCCGCGCATGGCCATCTCGAGCACGAGCGCCTCGGTGCGGGCGGGGGCGGCGAGCACGGCGAGCGGAAGGCCGATCTCGGTGTTGAGGTTCTGGGGGCTGGCGGCGGTGCGCAGCTCGCGCGAGAGCACGGCGGCGAGGATGTCCTTGGTGGAGGTCTTGCCGGTGGAGCCGGTGATCGCGACGACCTTGGCGCCGAGCGAGCGCCGCCATGCGCGCGCGAGAGCCTGCAGAGCGACGAGCGGATCGGGATGAGCGAGGACCGCCCCAGAGGCCGCGCCCTCGCGCGCGCGCGCGGCGGGGCTCGGAGCGACAAGCACCCCCCACGCGCCGGCTCGGAGGGCATCCGCGGCGTAGGCGCCCCCGTCGACGCGCTCGCCGGGGAGCCCGACGAACAGGTCCCCGGGGCGGACCTGGCGGGAGTCGATGACGACGCGTTGCGGACCGGGCCGATCGACCGGTGAGGGCGGGGCACCAGAGCCGGCGTCCCGATCCAGTTCACCGCCGGGGTGAACGAGCCGGGCGCCGGCGGCGTCGGCGATGCGGGCGGCGTCCCATGCGATCACGCGAGAGCTCCGGCGGCGGAGGCACGGAGCGCCTGGCGAGCGACGGCGACGTCGTCGAACGGTATCTTGCGGCCGCCGGCGAGCTCCTGCCCCTGCTCGTGTCCCTTGCCGGCGATGACGAGCACGTCGCCGGGGCGGGCGAGGCCGATGGCGCGCTCGATGGCGGCGCGGCGATCGACGAGCGAGTCCACGGGGGGCTGCCCGACGGGTCGAGCGCGACGGGAGCCGTGGAGGATCTCAGCGATGATGGCGCCGGGATCCTCGGAGCGGGGGTTGTCGGAGGTGACGATGACGACGTCGGCGAGGCGGGCGGCGATCTCGCCCATCAGCGGCCGCTTGCCGCGGTCGCGGTCGCCGCCGGCGCCAAAGACGCAGAGGAGGCGCCCGGAGCGAGCGGCGATGAGCTGGCGGGCGGCTTGGAGGACGTTCTCGAGCGAGTCGGGGGTGTGGGCGTAGTCGACGAGGACCGCGAAGTCCTGGCCCTCTTCGATGGCCTCGAAGCGTCCGGGCACGTGAACCCCGGCCTCGAGGGCGCGGATGAGCGTGTCGAGCTCGCCGCCGAGGGCGTGGACGGCGGCGAGGGCGCCGAGGGCGTTGGCGACGTTGAAGCGTCCGCGCAGCGGAAGCAGGAGCTCGCGCTCGCCGGCGGGGGTCTGCAAGCGCAGACGGCAGCCATTGAATCCGACCTCGAGGTCGCGAGCGCGATAGTCGGCGTCGCGATCGATGGCATACGTCAAAGCGTGTGGCAATTCGGCGGCGAGGCGACGACCGTAGGGATCGTCGACGTTGATGACGGATACGCGGGGCGCTGGGGAGCCTGGGACGTGGGGCAGGAACAGCTGGCGCTTGGCCAGGAAATAGTCCTCCATGGTGTGGTGGAAGTCGAGATGGTCCTGGGTGAGGTTGGTGAAGATGGCGGCGGCGAAGCGCACACCGTCGGTGCGGCCGAGCTCGAGGGCATGGGAGGAGACCTCCATAGCGCAGGCGCGCTCGCCCCCGTCGAGCATGGCGCGGAAGTCGGCCTGCAGGTCGATGGCCTCGGGCGTGGTGCGTTCGACGGGCCGCTCGCGCCCGGCGACGATCGAGGTGACGGTGCCGAGCAGGCCACAGGGGCGCCCAGCGGCCTGCAGGAGGGCGCGGGCGAGGAAGGCGGTGGTGGTCTTGCCGTTGGTACCGGTGACGCCGAGGACGTCCAGCGCAGCGGTGGGGTCGCCGTAGAAGCGCGCGGCGAGCGGCCCCATGGCGGCGCGGGAGGAGTCGACGAGCACCTCGGGCGCCCCGAGGCCGAGCGGCCGCTCGACGACGAGTGCGGCGGCGCCAGCCCGGAGGGCGGCGGGGGCGAAGTCGTGGCCGTCGCTGTGCTCGCCGGGAACGCAGAAGAACAGCGTCCCGGGCTGAACGTTGCGACTGTCGTAGGCGAGACCGGCGATCTCGACCGCTGAGGCGGCCGCGGAAGCGCGCGCGTGGAGCTCGGCGGGGATGAGATCGGCGAGCTTCATCGGAGGAAACCCGGCGGGAACATCGGCCTGAGTCTAGTTTCAGTGTCCGACACGCAAAGATTGCGACACGCGCGACACCTGATTTATTGATTGGACCCCACAGCGGATGGCGGAGGTGTCCCCGAGAATCACTCCAGCGCCGGCGGAGGCGTGTCGGCGGGGATATCCGAGATCGCACGCGCTGCGCGCATCGCCACGGCCTCCTCCCGTGTCATGGGCTGCCAGCGATGGGGCGCAGCGCGAGATCGACAGTGCGACCGTTGGCGAGGAGCGCGACATCGATATTGCCGCGAACAGCGTTGGAGTAGGGGCAGACCTCGTGCGCGGCGCGCACAAGCTCGACGGCGACGGCGGGATCGCTGACCGACGGCAGCGTAACGTCGAGCGCGACGGCGAGCTCGAACCGTCGATCCTCGCCGGCGAGCAGCATGACCTTGGAGTCGATCGCGACGTCCCCGGCGTCGAGCTTGCGGCGGCGAGCGACGACGCCGAGGGCGCTCTCGAAGCAGGAGGCGTATCCGACGGCGAAGAGCTGCTCGGGGTTGGTGCCACCTCCGGCGCCGCCGAGCTCGACGGGCGAGCGCAGATCGACCTCGACGGCGCCGTCGGAGCTGCGGCCGTGACCGTCGGCGCGTCCGCCGGTGACATGAGCTTCAGCGGTGTAGATCACCTTCGCCATCGATGGCCTCCCTCGTAAATGGGTTGTGTGACGACTGCGTTCGGGGAGGCTATTCGCGGAGCTGCACCCTGACCATCCAGTGCTGCTGCTCGAGCTGGCCGACGACCTCGATGAGGAGATCGTTGGTGACGTCGTCGTACTCGGCGGTCTGCTCCATGCGCTTGCGAGCGCGCGTGATGACCTCGACGAGGCGCTGCGTGAGGTAGTCGATCGCGTCGCGGGTCGGCAGCGGCCCGGCGGGAGGCGGGGACAGCTCGCTGTCCTGCGCGATCGTCTGAGCGCGCCCGTCGGGAGCGACCCCGAGCATGACGGCGCGCTCGGCGATGCGATCGCCAAGCTCACGCCAGATGTCGATGAGCTCGTCGAGCTGGAGGTGTAGCGAGCGGAAATGGGGACCTTCAATGTTCCAGTGCAGCTGCTTGCCGATCAGGGCGAGGTCGGTGAGATCGACGAGCATCCCTTGCAGGTCCGCCCCGAGCGCCTGGCGCTCCTCGTGGCGCAACGTGGGATGGATGTCTTGAACGATGAGCTCTGCGGTCACGAGAAGATCCCTTCGGTCGAAAGGCAGGATGCGCCGCGCGCGCGTGGCCGATTAGGGCCGTAGAGGAGTGGTAGACCAATACGTGCCCGGTTTCAAGGGTGGGTTGCGCATCAACTGTGTAGGCGAGCGTGCCGTCCCAAGCCACGACTAGGTTCGCTCGATGAGCCGAGCGGAAGAGTCTCGACCGCACAGCGTCATCTACGACCCGGATGCGGTGCACGAGTTCGTGACCGCCGTGAAGTCCAAGGAGGGCCATCGCTCGATCCTCAACGCGGTGCTCAAGCTCCGCGAGCTCGGTGAGCGGCTGGGACCTCCGCACATGAAGCCGCTGCAAGGAGCCGCCGCCGCGGGACTGCGCGAGCTGCGCCCCAAGCAGGGCCAAAGCGACTGGCGCGCGATCTATCGTCGGGCGGGATCAACCTACGTGGTCCTTGCCGTCGATCGTCACGCGAACTTCGATTCGCTGGTCGCGCGGGCCCAAGTCCGGGCCTCGCGATACGGCGGCTCCCTTGAAACCTGATAAGTCAAGACCTATCATGGAGGACATGAAACAAATACCGAGTGGCTGGCCCGAAGGCACCAAGACCCATGAAGAGGTTCTGGCGGACCACTTGGCGTCCGATCCCGAGTTCGCTGCAGAATGGGAACGACTTGCCCTGGCGCGCATGGTTGCCGTGCAGTTGATCGGCTACCGCGCCGACCAAGGGCTCTCCCAGCGCGAGCTAGCGGAGCGCCTGTGCGTAAGTCAGCCGCGCGTCGTCGAGCTCGAGTCTGGCGAAAAGAACCCGCAGATCGAGACCCTCGTGAAGATCACCGCAGCTACCGGACTGGAGTTCGCTATCGACATCGCGCCTGTCGGCCAGGAGCCCAAGCTCGTAGGCAAGGCCGTCAAGGACACGCCGGCGCACGTCTACGCCGGTGCCTCGCTGCTGGTCGCGGGCATCTGACGTGCGTAGGGTGCGCAGACGGCGCTAGCTGCTTTCGCTCTCACTGAACTCGGAGCACCTTGACGCGCGAACGATTCCGCACGGGTGGTGCCCACCATTGACGCTCGGGCATCAAGCCCGCCTACCCTGGCGCGATGCCTAAGTAAGGCAGCGCGAACCCCATGATCTGCCCAAACGCGGGAGCCGCCACGGTCCCACCGTAGATCGACCCGGTCTGCGGTTCGTCGACGATCACCGCGCACAGCAACTTGGGGTCGTTCGCCGGCGCGAACCCGATGAACGACGCGACATAGGCGGTTTCGGAGTACTTCCCCGTCAGCGGATCGATCTTCGACGCGGTCCCCGTCTTCCCGGCTAGCTCGTAGCCGGGAATCGAGACCTCATGCGCAGTCCCGCCCGGGGCGAGCACCCCGCGCAGCATTTCGCGCAGTTGCTCGGCGGTGGTGGGCGAGATGACTCGGTGCCCGGCGGGCTCATGCGCACGGCGACCGTCGATCGACTGGATGATGTGCGGCGACCGCAGGATCCCGCCGTTGGCGATCGCGGCGTAGGCGGTCGCCATCTGGATCGGCGTCACGAGCTCACCCTGCCCGATGGGGAGGTTGCCCATCGAGGAGCCGGAGTATTTGTCGAGCGGGAGCACCTGCCCGATTTCCTCGCCCGGCAGCCCAACGTGCGTGGAAGCGCCAAAGCCGAAGTTGTGGACCCACTGGTCGAACCGCGGCGCGCCCTCGAGCGCCCCGATCTTGATCGCCCCGACATTGCTCGACTGCGCGAGGATCTCGGCGGTCGTAAGGGTCTCTTCGCCGTGTTCCTCGGCGTCGTGGATGACGCGGTTGGCAACCTGGATCTGATTGGGGATGAAGAAGGGAGTGTTGGGGGTGATGAGTCCGCTCTGCAGCGCACCGGAGACCGCGACGACCTTGAACGTCGAGCCGGGTTCGTAGTCGAAGCTCACAGCGCGGTTCTGGAGCGCCGTCGGCGAGGCCGAGGCGCGATCGTTGGGGTCGTACTGCGGCCAGTTGGCCATCGCCAAGATCGCTCCGCTGCGGGGATCCATCACGATCGCGGTGGCGTCGCGCGGGTGGAACACGCTCCCGACGGCGCCGAGCACGGCTTCTGTGCGCCGCTGGACGTTCGCGTCAAGCGTCAGCGCGATCCGGGCGCCGGGCTGCTCGCGATGGACGTCTGTGATCGAGATCGGCTGGCCCAGGGCGTCGCTGACGACGCGGCGCCGCCCAGTCTGTCCCTGCAAGGCCGAGTTCTCCGACAGTTCAAGTCCAGAGAGACCCTTGCCTTCAGCTCCCAGGACCCCCAAAACCTGCGAGGCAAGCGCTCCGCGAGGGTACACGCGGTGCATCGTCGGCGTCGCCGCGACCCCGGGAATCCGCAGAGCCAGCACCGCGCGCGCCTGCGCCGCCGGAAGCGCGCGGGCGAGGTACACGAAGCCGCTGCGCTCGCTGAGATCGGTCAGGACGTGTGCGCGCGAGCGACCCAACAGCGGCGCCAGTCGAGCGGCGTCGCTCAGCGGTTCCTTGACCAGATAGGGGGTCGCCGAAATGTCGTCGGCGGGTTCGGAGGTCGCGAGGATCGCGCCGTCGCGGTCGGTGATCGTGCCGCGCTGCGCGGGCACCGATTCGTCTGTTACCTGCTGCGTGTGTGCAACCTTGCGCAGCGCCGAGCTGTGAAACACGCCGAGGTAGAGCGTCCGCGCGGCTGCGAACGCAAGTAGCACGAAGAACGCCGCGAACAGCACCCCGACGCGGTTCTGCAGACCCGCCACGAGTCGCGCTAGCCCCCCGTGGCCGGCTGTTCGGTGCCGCCGGAGGCGCCGACTGTGCTCGTGCTTTCGGAGGTCGCGGCTCCTTCGGTTACGGACGTCGGGGCACCCGAGGTCGTGGTCGAGGAGCTTTCAGCGGCGCCCGTCGCCGCAGAGGTGCTCTGGGTCGCCGCGCTTTCAGAGGAGGTTCCCGCCGTCCCGGTGCTCGCCGCGCTGGACCCTTCGCTCGAAGCGCTCGTACTTGTACTGCCTTCGGCTTCGGCGTTTTGCGCGCCTTCCGCACTTTCCGAGCTGGCCGCGCTCGGCGATCCGGTTGCTTCTCCGCTCCTCGACGCACTTTCGGAGACGCTGCCGGATTCCGCCCCGGTCGTCTGTTCGCCTAACCCACCTTCGTCCGGACCGGCCGGCTGGACCTGCCCGCTTTTCGAGAGCGCCGCCGCGGCGAGTCGCGCGTCGAGCGCGCCGTGGGAGGCGTCGAAGCGGACGGTGCCCGGCGCGGAGGGCACCATCCCGCGCGCCGCCGCGAGTGTTTCGACACGTTCTCCCGCGGAGAACCTCGCGTTTTCGATGCTGAGCACCGAATTTTCGCGCTGCAACCGCGCTTCGCTCTCAAGCGCGCGACCGATACCGGTACCGAGCTTGACGATCCAGAGCTGCATCGCGACGATCCCGATCAGCGCGAAGGCGACGACGCCGATCCATGTGCGACCGCGGATCAGACGGTCCAGCAGGCGCGGTTGGGAGATCCCCGCAAGAGCGTCCAGAACCCCACCGAGCTGCAGGCCCCCGAGCAGAGCGCCCGGCATCGGTAGCGCAACGGCCCCGCCGCGCGCAGCCGCGCGCGTGTGTGTGCGCGCGGCGGGTCGCCGCGCGGAAGTACCGGTCGAGGTCTTCTTGGTCGAGGTCTTCACTGTCAACGCCCTCTTCGTCGACGCCTTCTTTGCTGACGCTCCCCGAGCCGCAGCTCCCCTCGCCTTGGATGCCGTTCCGGCCTTTGCCTTCCCGGCCGCGGCTCGGCCACCGGCCGGCCCGGAGACCCGCCTCGGCGCGGGCCCGCGCGACGGACGCGCGGTACGGCTAGGACGGACCGCGGGCGCCGCGGCGGCGGGCGGAGGCGTCACGACCCCTCCTGCTCGCGCAGCTTGCGCGCCGCGCGCAGCCGCGCAGAGCCCGAGCGGGGGTTATGCGCGACCTCGCCCGCGGAGGGCACGATCGCACGCCGCGTCAGCAGTTCGGCCTCGGGCTCACGGCCGCACACACATATGGGCAGCTCGGGTGGGCACACACAGCCGCGCGCGCGCTCGACCAAGAAGCGCTTCACGCGCCGGTCCTCCAGCGAATGGAAGGAGATGCTCGCCAGCACGCCGCCCTCGCGCAGCAGCTCCCACGCCACGGGCAGCGCGTGGTCGAGCTGGCCGAGCTCATCGTTGACAGCGATCCGCAAAGCCTGGAACACGCGCTTGGCGGGATGCCCGCCGGCGAAGCGTGCGGGCGCGGGGATCGCGGAGTTGATGATCTCGACGAGCTCGCGGGTGGTCTCGATCGGCTCGTGCGCACGACGGGCGACAACCGCGCGCGCGATCGCGCCGGCGTGGCGCTCCTCGCCGTATTCGCGCAGGATGCTCGCCAGGCGACGTTGATCCCAGGTCGCGAGGATCTCGCGAGCGTCGAGCTCCTGGGCGGGGTCCATGCGCATGTCCAGCGGGGCCTCGAAGGAGTAGGAGAAGCCGCGCTCGCGGGTGTCGACCTGCATTGAGGACATCCCGAGGTCGAAATACGCGAGGTCAGCGCGCAGACCCTCCTCGGCAAGCAGCTCCAGCGCCTCCGCGTAACTGCCGCGAATGAAGCGCACCGCGCAGGGCACCTCATGGGCGAGCTCCGCGAAGCGCTCCTCGGCTTCGGGATCGCGGTCGATCGCGATCAGCGTCCCGGTCGCACCGAGCCGCTGCGCGACCAGCCGCGCGTGTCCGCCGCCGCCGAATGTGCAGTCGATCGCGACCTGACCGGGCCGCGAGCCGATGTCGGCGCGCTCGAGCAGGGCGACGAGCTCCCCCGCGAGTACGGGGATGTGGACCGTAGGCATGTCAAGCAGGATGGTCGACACGCGCCGTTATCTCCGCGACGCCGCCCAGCAGCGTCGGTCGATGCTCGTTCCAGCGGTTGCGATCCCACAGCTCGAGGCGGTCGCCGGCGCCGACGACGACGACGTCCTTGCTGAGACCGGCGTGCTCGGCAAGGAAGCCCGGGAGCATGATCCGCCCGGCGGCGTCCAGCTCGGCGTCCTGGGAGCTGCCGTAGAAGAAGCGCTCGAGCTCCGCCAGGCGCGGCGAGAGCGGCGGCAGCTCCGCCAGTGCTCGCTCGGTGTAGCGCTCGTATTGCTGTGGCTGCCACACACCGATGCACGGCTCGAGGTCGACGGGCATCGCCATCACGACACCCTCGGCGAGCGTCGCGCGGTAACGGGCCGGGACGGTAAGGCGGTTCTTGGCGTCGAGGGTGTGGTCGAAGGTCCCACGGAAGGCCACTGCTTGGGCTCCTGAGCGGTAGATGCGCGAGAGCCGGGGTGCAGAGGTGGGAGGAGCCTCTCCACCCCGGTTCCTACGCGTTGCCGGGCAAGTTAGCCCACTTTCCCCCACAACGCAACCCCAATTGCACATTTTTCCCCACATTTCCTTTCTAGGGACCCCCGAAGACCCAAAAACCGCTGCTCTTGGCGGCCTTTCGCCGCTCCCCACCGACTTCTGCGGCGCGGCCAATCGATGCACTTCGCCGTGCAGCGGCGTAATCTGCGATGCCACTTGCAGTTGGCCATCGAGAAAGGACCCACGCGTTGCCTGCACTCCGCCGTCCGCGCCTCCCCTTCCGCCTCCCCGCACGACCGCTGGCGCTGCTCGCCGTCGCGGCGGTCCCGCTCGCCGCGAGCGGCTGCGGCGGATCGAGCTCCAGCGGCACGAGTGCGAGCCCCGCGTCGGTCGTCCCGGCGTCGGCGCCGCTGTACGTCGACGCGATCGTGCAACCCGACGGCAGCCTGAAGACCGACGCGCTCGCCACCGGACGGCGCCTGACGGGACGCTCAAATCCGTTCACGGGTCTGTTGGCGCTGCTACAGGGGCCGACCGGCCACACGCCCAACTACGAACACGCAGTCAAGCCGTGGCTGGGACCCGAAGCGGGTCTGTTCCTCAACTCAGTCGAAGCCGCAGGGGCACAGGTAGCCTCGCTCGCAGCACAGGCACTGCTGCGCCAAGCGCTCACGAAGGCGCTCGCCGAAGGGTTCACCGGCGCGGAAGGCGCGCTGCTCGGAGCCGAAGGCCTGCCGCACCTGCTCGGGCAGAGCTCGCTGCAGGGTGCGCTCGTGCTCGATACCAGCGACGTCGCGAAGGCGCGCTCGTTCCTGGACACCCAGGCGCACAGTGTGGGCGCGCACGCGGTGAGCTACCACGGAGTGACCTTCCAGGTCGCAACCGGCGGGATCTCCGAGGGAATCGTGCACAGCTTCGCCGTGATCGGCACCGAAGCGGGAGTGAAGGGCGTGATCGACACGGCGGCGGGGGGCGCGACACTTGCTGGCGCGGCCGCATACTCCAAGCTGCACGGCACAGCCGAGCAGGGGCGGCTGGCCAATGCCTACCTCGACGCCGACGCTCTGTCATCGTCGGTCAAGAGCGGCGGAGAATCGCTGCTCGGCGTCTTGCACGGGGCGCTGGGGTCGGCTGGCCAGGTCTACGCGTCGGTGATCCCTTCGCAGAACGAGGTCGCGCTCGACCTCGACACGCTGCCCTCGACGATCGCGGGCTCGGGATCCTCAGGTGAAGCAACCGGCACAACCGGAGCGCAGGTCCTGAGCGGCCTTCCTGGCAACGCGTGGCTTGCGGTCGGCATCGGCGATCTCAGCAAGGAGCTCGGCGGCAGCGTGCAGGGGCTGAACATACTTGGCGAACTCGCCTCGACGTTCAAACTCGGCTCGATCGGAGTCGGCGGGATGTTCGCTCCGCTGCACTCGCATTCGCTGAACGTCTCGCGCGACCTGCTGAGCTGGATGGGCCCGACGGGCGTGTATGTCGCGGGTAGCAACGTGCTGGCGTTGCAGGCCGCCGTGGTCATCTCCTCGAAGGACCCAGCGCGTTCGCGCGCGGCGGTCGGCAAGCTCGCGCAGGCCTACCGCGAAGCGGGCGGGATGGTCGCATCAACGTCGATCCCGGGCACCGAAACGGCGGTGACGGTGAAGCTCCCGAGCTTCCCGCTGGCGCTCGTGATCGCCGACGGTCAGGGCAAATTCGTGATCGGCCTGGGTGAAGCGTCGGTCCAGGAAGCTCTCAGCCCGCAGAGCACGCTAGCCGGGAGCGCGCTCTACACGACCGCCGAACAGGCCCTCGGCCAGGGGATCAAGCCGAGCGCGGCGGTCGAATTCCACACCCTGCTGGGACTGATCGAAACGCTGAACCTCAACCAGCTGCCGAGCTTCTCCGGACTCGCCAAAGGCCTGCAGTCGCTCAGCGGCCTCGCGGCGGGCGGTGGAGCGTCGCTGGCGGGCGGAGTCAAGCGGGCACGCGTGGTGCTCTCTCTGCAACCGGCCGGCTGAGCGCGGGGCGGTTCTCGGTCTCGATGATCACACGACAGGGGCGCTTGCTGAGCAGATAGATCGCGGTCGGGCCGATCTTGCGCTCGCCGGCGGGGGCGTGCAGCGTGGACCAGTAGATCACGTCCGAGTGCACGCGCTTGGCTTCCTCGACAAGCGCGGCCCCGGGATTGCGCGTGCGGATCAGGCCGGTGCGAATCTTGATCCCGGCTCGCCGGGCCTGGATGCGCGCGCTCTCGAGCACCGAGCGTCCCTGGGCCTCCTCGTCCTCGAGGCCCGCGTCAAGTGAGAGCTGGCTGGGGACCGGGAGGACGAAGATCGCGTACAGCACGCCGTCTTCGCCGATCAGCTTCGCGGCGCTGGACAGCGCGCTCGCGCTGACGTCCTCGCCGAAGATCGGGACAAGCGCGGTGCGGTAGCCGAGCTGCTCGAAATCCGGCGGGCGCTCGGCGCGCTCGATGCGGTGGGTGCTCGTGAGGTTGAGCCCCTGGCGGCGACGGTAGACGACATAGCCGACCATGCCGGCGGCCATCCACGGGAGCCCCACGGTGCGTGCCTCGGGGTGCAGCGCGACGACGGCGATCCACGCGGCGAATGTGCCGATCCCCCCGATCACGGCGGTCATCGGGATCTGGGCGCCTTTGATGCGCACGTTCCACGGCATCCGGTAGGGCCGCTCCTGGTCGGGGTACTTGACGCGCAGCGCGATGACGGCGACGTGGGCGGTCGTGAACGACAGCATCGCCCCGAACGAGTAGAGGTTGCCGAGCAGTTTGGTCTCGCCGGGGATGATCAGGACGCCCGCGAGGATCGAGAAGAACACGATCGTGAACCACGGCGTGCGGAACTTCGGGTGCAGCCGTGAGAACAGGCTCGGCAGCTGGCGGTGCTCGGCCAGCGACCACGACAGCCGCGAGATCCCGATCAGGCCGGCGTTCGTGGCGATGAACAGGATCGTCGCCGCGAGGATGCCGACGTAGTCCTTGGCGGCGGTCAGCATCGCCCCGTGCAGGCCGAGGCGCGTAATGATGCCGAGAACGGGGTCGTTTTCGTAAGTCGTGCCGAGCTCGGTGGCGTATCCGTGGACGGTGTGCACAACGGGCAGCGCCGAGAGCGCGACCACGGAGATGCCGGCATAGACGCCGAGCACCGCGAACAGCACGAGATTGACCGCCTTGGGGACGTCGTGCCCGGGGTCCTTGGCCTCCTCGGCCATATTCGAGACGGTCTCGATGCCGGTGTAGGCGACCATCGCGACCGACAGCGCGAAGATCAGATTGTGCCACGTCGGGGCCGTGCCGAGGTGGACCTGGTTGACGAGCAGCGACGGGTTCAGGACGAGCACGACCCCGACGCCGACGAGCAGCACTTGCGTGCAGAGGTCCGCAACCGCGAGGAACAGGTTGAGCTTCGCCGACTCTCCGAGGCCACGGATGTTCAGGCCCGCGAGCAGCGCGATCGTGATCAAGCCGCCGATGATGTCCCCGGGGTTGTGCGTGAGGCTCGGAAAGAACGCGCCGAGGTAGTGCGGCACGAAGAACGCGGAGATCGCGATCGTGATGATGTAGTCGAGGCTCAGCGCCCATCCGGCGAAGAACGAGACGAGCTCGTTGAAGGCGTGGCGCGCGAATGAGGAGGAGCCGCCGGCTTCGGGGAACATCGCGGCGCCCTCGGCGTACGTCTTGGCGGTCAGCACGAACAGGCCGCCGGCGAACATGAACACGACCGGGGTGAGGCCGAGCGCGTAGCCGGCGACCAGCCCAAGGGCGTAGTAGATCGAGGAGCCGACGTTCCCGTAGGCGGTCGCGAACAGGCCGGGAACCCCGACCGACCTTCGCAGACCGTGCTCGCTGAGGCGCGCCATCAACCGCAGCGTATCCGTCGGGGGCTGGTGCAAGTTCCCGTTCATGGCCACCACCCGAGCAGGAACCGCGCTTATGATTGCGACGGCCGGGGGCCCGAAGCGACATCCCGCGGCATTTACGTCATGGACAAGACACGCCGCGGAAACTACGACTCGGGTGAGGACTTCGTTCTCGAATACGGAGAGCTGCGCTTCACGTTCAACGAGCACGACTTCGCCGAGCGCTGCGAGCAGGCGGCGCTGAAGCTCGGTTTCGTCGGCGGTCGCCTCGGTGAGGACGAGCTCGAAGATCTCGTCAACCTGGCGGTCAATGGAGAGATCCTTGACCCCGCCTCGGCGCTGGGCGAGCACGTCAACGACTGCTGGCCCGAGCTCGTCGGTCCAGCGGAGCGCTCACTCGTGCACTGGCTGCGCCGCCTCGTGTTCCGCGGCGCATGGCTGGACCAGCGCGTCAACGAGGGCGAGCTCGGCGTCGCCTTCATCGAGGAGACCGGCAGCTTCGCCTACGTGCAGTCCGCCGACTCCAGCGCAGTGGGCGGCGGCGAGCCGATCGAGCTCGCCCCCGAGCCCTCCTGGGGCCGCGTCGCATACCGCCGCTGAGGGTCGCCCGCCGCGACCCGACAGGCGACGCGTCTACCTCTCGCTACCTCCGCTGCGCCTCGTAGGCGGCGGCGCGCGCCTTCGTGATCGCCTCCGCGCCGTCGTCGCCGACGAGCAACTCGGGTCGCACCGCGCCGCTTGAGAGGAGGTCAAGCGCGGGCTGACGGCCCGTGCTGGTCAACGCGACGTCGAGCGCAATCACAGTGCTCTCGCCACCAAGGGGACGCGTGGCGGTCGCGACCAGCGTCAACGAGCCCCCCTCAGCGAGGTTGCGCGCGCTCGCGAGAACCTTGCGCGCGACGTGCGGGTGTAGACCGTCGAGGCTGTCGATCAGCACGACGACGTCACCACCGCGCGCGGCGACGCGCTTCGCGGTCTCCACGACGTGTTCGACGGTCTGGTCTTGCTGATCGGCGGAGGCCGCGAGGTTGAGCGCGGCGGCCGGCGTCACGGTGGGCGAACCCTCCTGCCAAGCCGCGATCTCCTCTGGGCGCACGCCGCTGAGGACAACCATCAGCTCCAGACCATCGCGTCCTGAGAGCGCGTCTCGAAGGCGCCTGAGCACCTCGGTCTTGCCGGCTCGGGGCGCCCCGACGATCACCGCGCGCGATCCGCGCCCGATCGGAGAGAGCCATTCGATCGCGCTCAATGTCGGATCCTCAGCGTTGAGCTCCAGGCGCTCGGAGGGATAGGCGACTGGCAGATCCTCGTAGCGCGTCCCCTCCGCGACGGAGTCCGCGGAGGCGCCGTTGATCGTGTCGACACGCGCCAGCGACGCGTAGCGCTCGGAGGGACGCCGTGAGCGCACCGGGCCGCTCACGCGGTCCCCGGAAACGAGTTCGCAGCGGCGCACCTGTGCGGCGGAGATGTAGACATCCTCGTCGGAGGCCTCCGGCGGAGAGACCCGCAGGAAGGCCGAGCCGTTGCCGAGCAGCTCGACGACGCCCTCGACGTTGCGATCCCCCCCGCGCTCGCCGCCGGCGGCGCGAGGCTCGCGACCACGGCCTCGACGGGCCGCCTCATCGGGCTCAGCCGCAACCTCCTCGCGCTCCTCCTCGCTGCGCGCCGAGCGACCGCGGCGCGAACGGGACGCCCGACGTCGTGCCGCCTGGGGCTCGACATCGCCATCGCCCGACTCGTCCTCGTCGCCCTCCTCGCGCGGCTTTTTCTCCTCGCGCGTCTCCTCCTCGTCGTGCGCCTCCTCGCCCTTACCCTCGCCCGCGGCGCGTCCCCGCCGCGCGCGGGGTGCGCGACGGCGGCGGGATGCGGGACGCTCGGCGTCCTCCTCGCCGTCCTCACTGCTGCCCGCGGCATCGCCATCGGCGCCATCGCCGCCGCCGGAGCGGTCGAGGATCGCGGCGATCAAATCCGCCTTGCGCAGCCGGCGAAAGCCGTCTAGGCCAATCTGGTCGGCGATCGCGTGCAGGTCGGCGAGCGGACTGGCCTCCAGCTCGGAGCGTTCAAGTACGGCCATGGGTGTCTCCTCTTCGCGTTGTGTACTGGGCGGTCGGCGCCCGGCCGCGTTGGACAGCGGCCGGCACCCCTATGCGCTGCCCAGCCTAGTGCACCGGGCAGTTCGATCGTCGCTCAGCTGGACACTTGATCGTGCCTGAGTTCCTCGGCGAGCACGAGACTCCTCTCGGCCGGTCGCTCGCCGGCGAGCGCGGTGCGCACCTTCAGGAAGTCCGTCGCGGCCGCGACGTCGTGGACGCGAAACACCCGCGCGCCGACGTCGAGCCCGTAGGCGAGCGCGGCGAGCGTTCCCGCAAGCCGCTCACGCGGAGGGCGCCCGGTGAGCGCGCCGATGAAGTCCTTACGCGAGATCGCCATCAACAACGGCCGGCCCAGCTCGTGGAGCCGCTGGACCCCGATCAGCAGCTCGATCGTCTGCGCCGGGGTCTTCGCGAAGTCGGGCCCGGGATCGATGATCAGCTGCTCGCGGTCGATCCCGGCGGCAAGCGCCACCGCGACGCGGTCTTCCAAGAACGCGAGCGTCTCCCCGACGACGTCCCGGTAGAGCTCCGGGTCCTGCAGGCGCTGGCGCGGAGCCGCGGCAGTGTGCATCACGACAAGCGCCGCGCCGGTCCGCGCACAGACCTCGGCGAGCTCGGGGTCGCGCAGGCCGCTGACATCGTTGACAATCCTCGCGCCCGCCTCGATCGCGGCGCGCGCAACCGCGGGCTTGTAGGTGTCGACAGAGACGACGACGCCGTCGATCGACTCGACGATGCGCTCGATCAGCGGGACGACCAGCTCGATCTCCCGGTCCGGCGCGACCGGCGGCCGCCCAGTCGTGGCGGACTCGCCGCCCACGTCGATGATGTCCGCACCCGACGCAGCCTGCTCGCGCGCCAGCGCGACGCGGTCCTCCAGCGTGGAATACCGGCCACCGTCGCTGAAGGAGTCCGGGGATGCGTTGACGATCCCCATCAGCCACGCCTTGGAGCCGAGCTCCAGAACGCGGTCGCCGGCACGAACGCGGCATACGGCTGGGCTTGACTGCGTCGAGTCGCCGGCTCTCGCGCGATCGCCCGACTCGGCCGCGCTCACGCGAGATCGATCCCCTCCGCCTGCGCCTCCTGCGCAAAGCCTTCGAGCTCGGCGCGCAAGCGCTCCGGACTCCAGTCCAGCTCCCTCGCGAGCACCGCGCCGACCCGCGCCGTCGAGCCGGCATCATCAGACGACGACGATCCTCGGCTCGCCGTGAGCTCGCGCGCGGCGAGCAAACCGAGGCGCGTCCGGCGCAGCAGCACATCGCCGATGCTGCGCGCCTGCTCGCGGCGAGCGGCGAGCGCGACCTCGGCCAGCAGGTCGGGCTGCCCGGGGACGATCGGCTGTGCGAGCTCGCCGCGCTCAGCCGCGAGCGCTAGGACCTCGTGCGCCGCATAGCCATAGCGCGCCGCAAGGGGCGCGTAGGAGTCCTCGGGCACGCCCTCGACGCGCGGCAGATCCTCCACGGCGATCGCCTGGCCGAGTGGGATCTCGTGTGTCCGACACGGCGCCTCGCGGGCTTCGCGCTCGACGAGGCGATCGACCGCGAGCTTCGCCATGCGCCGCCACGTCGTGAGCTTGCCGCCGGTGATCGTGATCATTCCGCTCGAGGTCTCGTACAGCTCAGCCTTGCGGGAGATATCAACCGACTTCTTGGGGTCACCTGTCGAGATCAGCGGGCGCACCCCGGCGAACGCCCCCGTCACGTCTTCGCGTCCGAAGTCGGTCGCGAAGAACGTGTTGACGGCGTCCAGTAGATAGTCGACATCGTCATCGGCCGGACGGACGTGCTCTAGCGACCCCTCGTAGTCGTTGTCGGTGGTTCCCACCAGCGTGCGCCCGAGCCATGGCAGCGCGAAGATCGAGCGCCCGTCACCAGCCGGCACGATCGCGCCCCCCACCAGGGGCAGATCCTCATGGCTGAGCGTGATGTGCGTGCCGCGACTCGGTCTGATGCGCGGCAGCTCGGCCTCGTCGTGGAGCTCCTGCGGGCGCAGCTCGTCCGCCCACACCCCCGTCGCGTTGACGATGCTGCTCGCGCGGATCTCGAACTCGGCGCCACTCTCGATATCGCGCGCGCGCACCCCGCAAGCCTGGCCGGCGTGCTCGAGCAGGCCGACCGCGCCGACGCGATTCGCGCAGACGGCCCCGAAACGCTCGGCCTCGCCAAGTACGGTGAGGACCAGACGGGCGTCGTCGGTCTGGCAGTCATAGAAGAGATAACCGCTCGTGGGTTCACGGGCGGCGAGCGCCGGAACCAGCTCCAGCACCTCCTCCCCACCGATCATGCGGTGGCGCTCGGGGCTCCAGGCCTGCTCGCTGTGCGCGCTCGCGGCTTCGCCGGCGGGGACGCCCTGAGCGGCCGCGGGCCCTCCGTCGGCGCGCCCGCGCCGCCCGCGCCGCCCGCGTAGGCGGTCCCCGGCGGAGCGACGGTCGGTGACGGACATCACGTCGTAGAGGTTCAGGCCGACTCCCATCAGACGGTCCGGCCGCGCACCATCGAAGGCCGGCACCACAAGCGGCAGCGGGCGCACGAGGTGCGGCGCGAGCGAGACCAGCAACTGACGCTCCAGCAGCGCCTCGCGCACGAGACCGAGATCGAAGTTCTGCAGGTAGCGCAGACCGCCGTGGACGAGCTTGCTGGAGCGACTCGACGTGCCCGCAGCGAAATCGGCGCGCTCCAAGAGTCCCACGCTGTAGCCGCGGCTGGCGGCATCCAGCGCGACGCCGGCCCCGGTAATGCCGCCGCCGATCACCAAAACATCGAACTCGTCCTCGGCAAGCGCGGCGAGCGCTTCGTCACGTCCGATCACGCCCCGCAGTCTCGCAGAGCCTCAGGAGACTTCGCTAGCGGCGGCAGCGTCTTGCGCGATGCCCTCGACGTGCATGCCTCACGCAAGCGCTGCGGCGCGCGTGGACCGCGGCGCTCTGCGCTCCGCCGGCCCCAAGAAACGAGGCGACCGCGGGGTCGGCGACCCGGACATAGACACCCGGATAGCCGGCCTGGCCACAGCCGTTGCCGAAGTCCACGAGCCCCAGCAGGATGTCGCCCGCCGGTCCGCCGCCGCCGAGTCCACGCGCGATCAGCGGACCACCGCTATCCCCGTAACAGGAGTCCGTGCGCGAGCCGGCGCAGAGCATCCGCGGGGTGATCTGCTGTTCGATCGTCGCGTACGCTTCTTCGCAGAGTCCCGTCGAGACGAGCGGGACGTTCGCCTGGTGCAGTCGCAGGGGATAGCTGGGAGCGGTACCGGGCTCAGCGTTGAGGTCGCCCCAACCGCTGACAGTGGCCTGCGCGGCCACGGGCACCTGTCCGGATAACGCCGCGGCGAAGCGGGCATTGGCGAGCGGGACGTCGGCGGCGAGCGGAGCGATCGTGCTGTGTCCGTCGAGCGCCGGCGCGGGGCCGCTCCACAGCGGTCGCGCAAGCCGCAGGATCCCGAGGTCGTAGTCGCTGCTCGACGCTTTGTAAGCGGGGTCGATGCTGGCCACGGCCACCGCGTCCCGAACAGCGCCGGGGTCAACCGGGTCGAGCGTGCTCGACCCCGCGAGCACCCCGATTTCGGCGGGCGGGCTGTGCCGGCCGCGTTCGCCGATCAGGCAGTGCGCGGCGGTCGCGACGCGGCTGGCGCCGAGGATCACGCCACCGCAGAAGAAGCCCTTCGCGGGCGAGCCGAGGCGGGGGTCGTACAGCGCGACCTGGAACGGGAATTCGGTGATCGAGGCGAGCGAGCCGTTGACGATGCTCGCATGCGCGTGCGGCACGCGCGCGTACGCGCGCGGCGGGTTGCCTTGCGCAAGCGGTGGACGGGCACCAGCTCCCAGCAGCACACCGACCACCACCCCCGCAACGCACAGACGTTGCAGTGCGGTAATGCGACCGTTCATCCCTCTCAGTTGAGAGTAGGGAACATTTATTTGAAATGCAAGCCTTGACCGTCGCTAAAGCCGAATCGCTCGTGATACAGCCAACACGGGTGTCATGCCCCATTGACTCGACCGAGTCAATGACCCATGACATCGAGATTGCTACGCGCTAGAGCTGGCCGAGCTCTGAGGTGATCTCGGCGACGGCCGACTTCGCGTCGCCAAAAAGCATGGCCGTCTTGGGATCGAAGTAGAGCTCGTTCTCGATCCCCGCAAAGCCGGGGTTCATGGAGCGCTTGATGACGATCACCGAGCGACTGTCGGCGACCTCGAGGATCGGCATGCCGTAGATCGGCGAGGAAGGCGTGTTCTTAGCGGCGGGGTTGGTGACGTCGTTGGCGCCGATCACCAGCGAGACGTCGGTGCGCTGGAAGTCAGGGTTGATCTCGTCCATCTCCTTGAGCTGGTCGTAAGGCACGTCGGCCTCCGCGAGCAGCACGTTCATGTGGCCAGGCATTCGCCCGGCGACGGGATGGATGGCGTACTTGACGTCCACGCCGCGCTTCTCGAGCTCGGTGGCGAGCTCGCGCACGGCGTGCTGGGCCTGCGCTACGGCCATGCCGTAGCCGGGGACGACGACGACATGGCTCGCATAGGCGAGCTGGATGGCGGCATCGGCGGCGTTGGTCGAGCGCACGGTCCCGGCGTGCTCCCCTGCACCCTCGGCGCCCTCGACGGCTCCCCCACCCCCGAAGCCGCCGGCGACGATCGCTGGGATCGAGCGGTTCATAGCGGTCGCCATCAGGTTCGTGAGGATCGTGCCCGAAGCGCCGACGATCATGCCTGCGACGATCAGCGCGGGGTTGTTGAGCGCCATTCCCGTCGCAGCCGCGGAGAGGCCAGTGAAGGCGTTGAGCAGCGAGATCACGACGGGCATGTCAGCGCCGCCGATTGGCAGCACGACCGCGTTGCCGAGCAGAGCCGCGACGAGCAGCATGCCGATGAACAGCAGTTCCGAGTGGGCGCCGGCGACGAGGTCGATGCCGGCGGCGACCGCGAGGACGAGCAGCACGAGGTTGACGACCTGCTGGGCCGAGCCCAGCGAGATCGGCCGGCCGGGGATGATTTCCTGGAGCTTGCCGAACGCGATGTTGGAGCCCCAGAAGGAGATCGAGCCGACGATCGCGGCGAAGACCGAGAAGATCGAGACGTACGTGGGCAGCGCGGGCAGGCTGAGCGAGAACGTGTGGAAGACGCCGCTGTAGTGGACGGTGTGGGAGCCGAATGTCGAGCCGTGATGACGGAACTCGACCCAGGAGATCAGCGCCACGGCGCCGCCGCCAACGCCATTGAAGAGCGCGACCATCTGGGGCATCGCGGTCATCTTCACGTTGCGCGCCGCGGGCACCCCGACGACGGCGCCGAGCACGACGCCGAGCACGATCAGTCCCCAGTTGCCCTCACCGGGCGCCAGGAGGGTGGCGACGACCGCGATCCCCATGCCGACCGCAGCGATGCGGTTGCCGCGCACGGCGGTCGTGGGACCGGAGAGCCCGCGCAGCCCCTGGATGAAAAGCGCGAAGGCGATGATGTAGAGGACGTAGATGAAGCTTTCGCTCTGCAGGAAGCTGGTGGCCAGCGGGAGGCTGCTCATGAGTCGCCCTCCCCGTCCTTGGCGTCGTCCTGCGCCGCCGGCTTGGGTTTGGGCTTGGACTTGAACATCTCGAGCATCCGGTCGGTGACGAGGAAGCCGCCGACGACGTTGATCGTGCCGAAGGCGACGGCGATGACGAGCAGGAACTTGCTGAACGCGCCGAGTTCGGCGAGGCCGAACAGCAGCAGACCGCCGAGCAGCACGATGCCGTGGATCGCGTTGGTGCCCGACATCAGCGGGGTGTGCAGCGTGTTGGGGACCTTGGAGATCACGACGAAGCCGATGAACCCGGCGAGCACAAGAATCGCGAGGTTGGTGGTGAGGACGCTGGCGAGGATCACGCCTGAGCCGCCTTTCCGCCGGCGGCGTCAACGGCTGCCTGGGCGCCGGGATTGACGATCTCCCCGGCGCGCACGATGCAGGCGCCGCTGACGATCTCATCGTCGAAGTCGAGCGCCAGCTTGCCCTCCTCGTCGACGAGCAGGTCCAGCAGCGCGAGGACGTTGCGAGCAAACAGTTGCGAGGAGTGCTCCGCCAGCGTGGCGGGGAGGTTCAGGGGCGCGACGATCGTGACGTCGTGGCGCACGACGGTCTCCCCGGGCTCGGTGAGCTCACAGTTGCCGCCAGCTTCGCCGGCGAGGTCGATCACGACGGAGCCCGGCTTCATCCCCTCCACGGCCTCCGCTGTGACGAGCTTCGGCGCAGGGCGCCCCGGGACCAGCGCAGTTGTGATGACCACGTCGAAGCCCTTGATCGCGTCGGTGAGGGCCTGCTGCTGGCTGGCGCGCTCCTCCTCGGTGAGCTCGCGGGCATAACCGCCCTCGCCACTGGCCTCCAGCCCAAGGTCGAGCCACTGGGCGCCAAGCGATTGGACCTGCTCTGCAACCTCGGGGCGAACGTCGTAGCCGGTTGTACGCGCGCCGAGACGTTTGGCCGTAGCGAGCGCCTGCAGGCCGGCGACACCGGCCCCGAGCACCAACACCTTGGCAGGAGGAATCGTGCCCGCGGCGGTCATCAGCATCGGGTAGAAACGCCCCATGTGCTCGGCGCCAAGCAGAGCAGCCTTGTAGCCGGCGACATTGCTCTGGGAGGACAGCGCGTCCATAGCCTGGGCGCGGGAGATCCGCGGAATCGCCTCCATCGCCAGCGCGGTCGCTTTGGCGCCAGCCAGCGCACTCGTGCACGTGGCGTTGGTCAACGGCGCGAGGAAGCCGATCAGAAGCGAGCCGGACCCCAGCAGCGCGACCTCCTGGGGCGTCGGCGGAGCGATCTTGACGACGACGTCCGCACGCCAGAGCTCGGCGGGATCCTCGACAAGTTGCGCGCCGGCCTCGGCGAAGGCGTCGTCGGGTAGCAGCGCAGCGGCGCCGGCCCCGCGCTGGACGAGAATCTCGAGGCCCTTGGCCTTCAGCTTGCCGACTACCTCGGGAACAAGCGCGACGCGCTGCTCTCCAGGTGCGGTCTCCTTCGGTACGCCTACCCGCATATGAAGGCCGGGAACGTATCCGATCGCGCGGACGCGCGCCACGCGATGGTCGATCTGCGAAACTCGCCGGAGCCGATGACCGTGAATCTGACCCGCATCTACACCAAGCTCGGGGACACCGGCGAGACCCATCTGGGGGACATGAGCCGTGTTTCCAAGCTCGACCCACGCGTAGAGGCCTACGGGACGGTGGACGAGCTCAACTCGGTGCTAGGCGTGGCGCTGGCGCAACCCGATGTGCCGCCACGGATCGCACAGTGGCTAGCGCGCGTGCAGAACGATCTGCTGGATCTCGGCGCCGATCTGTGTGTCCCAGAGACACCCGGAGATACCGAGCGCGCACGCCTGCGGATCGGCGCGGAGTACACGCAATGGCTGGAGGGGGCATGCGACGAGGTCAACGCGTCGCTACAACCGTTGCGCTCGTTCGTCATCCCGGGCGGCGGGGCAGCGGCGGCGCACCTGCACGTGTGCCGCACCGTGTGCCGTCGCGCGGAGCGGCGGGCACTGGCAGTCGATGGCTCCAACCCAGAGGTCGTGCGCTATCTGAACCGCCTCTCGGACCTGCTGTTCATTCTCGCGCGCGCCGTCAACGAGGGGGTCGAGGCGCTGTGGGACCCAGGGGCGCACTCGGCGGAGGCGCGCAGCGAGACCTGAGGGGCGCTTAGCTGCGCAGGGCGAGCGCGAGCGCGGAGGAGATCAGAGCCGCGAGCGCGGCAATGACAGCGGCAGCAGCGATCAGCAGGTGGTGGCCGCTGGCGAAGCTGGCGACCTGGCCGGCGCGGATCAGCACGACCACGACCACCGCAAGCGTCCCGGCGAGCACGACGACGACCGGCGCAAGCAGGTCCTCGCTGCGCCAGCGGGTCTCGCTGCGCGGCTGGCGGCGCTCGGCGGCGCGCAGCGCAGCGAGCGCGAGTGAGCCGTAGAGGGCGGCAAGCAGATAGCCGCCCAGGACATCGCTGGGCATATGCCAGGCGAGGATCAACAGCGAAAGGCCAACGGCGATCGCAAACGCCGAGCCCAGCACCGCGACCGTCGGGCGCAGGCGATGCGGAGCGACAAGCAGAGCGCACAGGACGAGCGTCATCGCCGCCGTGGAGTGTCCGCTGGGCCACGACGCGGCGCCGATCCACTCAAAGCCTGCGTGGGCGTGGGGATGGGCGAGCAGCGGCTTGAGCAGCTCTGCCGTCAACGGCGCGGCGGGCGCGAGGATCGTGACGGCGAGCGCGACACGGGGACGACGACGCAGCAGCGCGATCGCGACAAGCAGCGCAGCCCACAGCGTGTAGAGCAGCGGGTCGAGCAGGCGCAGGAGGTCATTGGCGAGGGGGTCGACGCGAGGGGTGTCGAGCTGGGTGAAGTCGTTGAGCGCGACCGCGTCGCGCCAGTGCACCGTTGGAACGAACGCAGCGAGCGCCCACGTGACTGCCATCGCGAGCACACAGATCGCGGCGGCACGCAGCGCCAGCGCCGCGCTAAGCCTGCTCCGCGGCGGGCCCGCGCCTGCCTCCGGGTGTGCCCCCGCGAGATCGAGCTGGCGCGCGCTCGCGGCCGGGCGCGGCGGTGCGGCGACACGGACGCTCGGCACGCTCACACGACAAGGTTAGAACGGCTTCAGCGCAAGCGCATCCAATGCCTGCGCGGTAACCCACACGGGGGTCTGAGCGCTGGTGCGCGAGTAGCGCACACTGCCGTTCGGGGCGACGAGGCTCTGCAGGTAGCCCAGCGGGGAGCGGCTCGCGTGGTTGTGGACACCTTCGACGTTGACCCCGGCGGCGCGCAGTCCCTGCACGGCCCACGCCGTTGACTGGGCGTTGGATTCGCGGTGGGACTGCGCCGGGAAGCCCCCGTCGGGGTTCTGGGAATGCTCGATGAAGGCGACCGCACGCGTCACGACACCGCCGCCGCGGATCCCGGCGTCGATCAGCGCCTGCAGCGCGGCGGCGGTGTCGTCAACGTCGCTCGCGCCACCGTGACCGGCGAAGTTGTAGCCCCCGTCGGCATCCTGGTGGCCGGCAATCCAACGTCCCGCGGTGGCAACGGCGTGGTCGGCGGCGGTGTGCCCCGCTGCGCGTAGCGCGAAGACCGCGAACGCCGTGATGTTGAGCAGGCGCCCGAACGAACCGTCGCCGGCGCGGTAGCGAACAAGGCCAGAGATCAGGTTTTTGCCGGCCAGCGCACCGGTCGGTGCGCCACAAGCGTGCAGCGCGAGGATCGTGCGCTCGAGGTCACCGGGACCTTGCAGGGCGCCGGCCCCTGCGCGCAGCGCGTCGAGCACCGAATGCCCGCCGCGGCGCAGCGTCGCGGGGTTGCGTCCCGCGGCAGCGAGGCCGATCGCCGCCCACGCGGTGTAGAGCTCGCTGCTGGCCTGCCCCGGCGCGGCACCGAAGCCGCCGTCGGAGTTCTGTGCCGAGGCGATGTAACCAATCTCGCGCGCGAGCTCGACATGTGCCGATCGGGCCGGCGGCTTGTCCAAGTGCGCACTCGCCCGCGCGGCAAGCGCACCCCCCCGCGCGGCAAGTGCGCCGCGCGCAGGGCCGAGCAATGCGGTCGATGCGATGGCGAGCACTAGTAGCGTCGTCAGCGATCCGCCCAGTCCGGGCTCCCAAGCGACATCCATACGCGAGCGAACACGCGCGAGGATGCGCGCGAGCTCGGGCGCGAACGCGAGCCCGAACAGCAATGACGCGAGGGCATCCACGATGTCGAACGGCAGTCCGGCGCCGGCGGTCGCGAGTAGCGCGGCGGGCGTGTGGGAGGCGCCGATGGTCCAGGTGTACACGTTCATGACCTCCTTTGCGAATAGAGCCGTAATTGCACAGGCGAGCGCGAGCGGCACACGTCCGAGTCGCCGTCTGGTGAGAACGCCGAGAGCGGCGCCGGCGAGGCCGACGAACCCCCACGCGGCCATCTGCCAGGGTGTGTAGGAGCCCTGGCCGAGCATGATGTTCGACGCGAGCATCCCGAGCGCTCCGACCGAGAAGCCGGGCAGCGGGCCGAGCGCATAGCCGACGACGAGCGCGATCGCCGTGATCGGCTTGACCTCGGGCAGCGCGACGAACGCGTCGCGCCCGAGCGCGGCGAGCGCGGCGAGCGTCGCGACCACGGCGATCATGCGCGCGGAGGGACGCGAGCGCTCGTACGCCAGCCATCCGATGAGCAGGACGAGTGCGACAAGCGCAAACGACGCCAGCGGCCAGCTCACCGGGCCTCCTCGCCGCGCAGCAGCGCCGCCCCCTGCTCAGGCGAGAGCGCCCCGCCTGCGCCTCCGAGCACACGGGCGGTCTCGGTCGCGAAATACCAGCCGCCCGCCAGCAGCTCCGCGGCGGGCCCGTCGGCGATCACGCGCCCCTCGGCCAGCAGCACCACGCGCTCGGCGCACGCGCACGCGAACTCGGCGTCGTGCGTCGCAACGATCACCGCCTGTCCGCCACCAGCGCGTGCGCGGAGATCGGCGGCGAGGTCGGCCTTGGCGCGGCGGTCCATGCCGCGCGTCGGCTCATCGAGCGCGAGCACCGCCGGATCGCAGTGTCCATCAGGGAGCGCGGCCCCCTCCCCCTCCCCATCTCCATCCGTGACGATCGCGAGCGCGAGCCGCTGACGCTCCCCGCCTGAGAGGTCGCGCGGGTTGCGCTCCCCCATCTCCCGCAGGCCCGCGCGGGCCAGCGCGTGCACGGACGCCTCGCGATCGACGCGGTCGTGCAAGAAGTAGTCGCCGGGGTTCTGCAGCAGCAGCGCGACGCGTCCGCCGCTCTGCACGCGACCCCGCGTGGGCGCCAGCAGGCCGGCCGCATGGCGCAACAGAGTCGACTTGCCCGCGCCGTTGCGACCCATCAGCGCGACGCTCTCGCCGGCGTCGACGCGAAGATCGACGCCCCTCAGGATCGCGGGGCCGCGGGGGATCTCGTGCCACACACCGCGCAGTTCCAACGCCCCGCCGCGCGCGCGTACGCGCGCTCGCGTACGCGCGGCGGGGTCCTCGTGCGACCCGTCCTCGGGCAGCAGCCCGTGGCGACGCAGGGCCGTCCGGGCCTGCTTGACGCCAACCGGCGGCGGTTGCAACCCGCAGAGCGCAAAAAGCTTCGCCGAGGGCGTCTGGAGCGTCGGGTCAACGTCGCCGGCCCATTCCAGGAAGCCGCGCGGCTCACCGTCGTAGGCGATACGGCCCTCGCGCAGCGCGATCACGCGGTCGGCGCTCGGCAGGCAACGCTCGAGGCGGTGCTCGGCGAGCAGGATCGCCGTGTCGTGCTCCTCGTTGAGACGGCGCAGCAACGCGATCAGCTCGTCGCCGGCGACCGGATCGAGCTGGGAGGTAGGCTCATCCAGCAGCAGCAGTCGCGGGCGCCCCGCGAGTGCGGCGCCGAGCGCGACACGTTGCTGCTCACCGCCAGAGAGCTCGTGGGTCGGGCGGTCGAGCAGACCGTCCACGCCAAGCGCAAGCGCGACCTCCTCGACCCCGCGTGCAACCGCGGCCGCCGAGTGCCCGCGGCTCTCCTGAGCCAGCGCGAGCTCCGAGCGCACCGAGCTCATCACGAGTTGCGTCTCGGGATCCTGGAAGAGCGCACCGGCCAGCGTCCCCAGCCGCGCCGGGCCATGCTCGCGCGTGTCGAGACCCGCAAGCGTCACGCGTCCCGCGAAGCGCCCGCCGTGGAAGTGCGGGACCAGACCGCAGGCCGCACGCAGCAGCGTCGACTTGCCGTGCCCCGAGAGGCCCGCAAGCACGCAGAACTCGCCAGGGGCAAGCGTGAAGCTGACGTCCTCGAGCGCCGCCGTCGCGACGCCGGGGTAGTGGTAGGTGACGTGCTCCACCTCGAGCAGGCCCGTCTGACGCTCGGCCGCCACGACACCCGCAGGCGGCGTCATCGCTCGATCCCCCGGCGATCCGCGAACGGCAGCAGGATCGCGAGCACCAGCGCCGCGCAGAGCACGAGCAGCCCCACGCTGAACGCCACGTGCAGCAGCGGGTAGGCCGTGAACGACGCCTCGCCCGCCAGCCGGCCGAGCAGCGCGAGCGCGACTACCGCTACGGCCGACGCGGCGAATGCGAGATCGTGCCGCGACCACGGCCGGCGCAGGCGCGCGCCACCACGCACGGCGCGACGCGGGGCCGCGAAGCCGCGCACCTCGAGCGTCGCAGCCACGTCCATCGCACGGTCGAGCGAGCCGGCGAGCACGGCGCCGAGCAGCGCCGCGCGCCGGCGGGCGGCATGCAGTCGGCCGGCGCGCGCTCCGCCGCGCCCAGCGACCCCCGCCATGCGCCGCACAGCGGTCCCAGTTCGGGCCCGGGCGGCGGTCCCGGTCCGGGCCGGGCGGGTGCGCTGCGCCTCCGCCAGCCGCTGGGCGTCGGCGGCGAGCAACGGGACCATGCGGATCGCCAGCGATGCCGTGAGGGCCGAGCGGAACGAGAGACGGCGGCAGATGCGCAGGAGCGCGTCGGGATCGATCGCGAGGCTCGCGAGGGCCGTGACGAGCACGAGGACGGTGACCTTCAGGGCGATCACCGCGCCGTAAACGAGCGCCTCGACGGTGAGGTCGCCCTGCCCGAAGGGCCCGAGATCGCCGAGGCGCGCGAACACGGTGAGCCCGTCGCGCGTGACCAAGACGTTGACGAGCACGATCGGCAGGGCCACGATCAGCGCGGTACGCAGCGCGCGAAAGAGCTCGGGACCGACGCCGGCGCCGCGCGCAGCGAGCAGGATCGCGACGGCGAGCGCCGCAAGCGCCAGCGGGTGGTAGAGCAGCAATGCCGCGATGCTCAGCGCGAGCGCCCACAGCGCCGCGACACCGGCGCGCGTCGCGTGCAGCGGACTCGCGAGCGGCCGGTAGAGCATCGGGGACCGCATCAGCCTGGCCTGGGCAGCGGCAGGACTGTGGCCGCAGACAAGCCCGTCGTCGCGGCTGCGCCCGTGCCCGGCGAACCCGCCGCGAGCGCTATCGCGAAGCGCCCCCGCAGGTCGGCTTCCACGAAGGCGCCCGCCGCGAGGGCGACGCCGGCGGCGTCGGTGCCCGTCACGATCCACTCGGGCGCGTCTTGCTCGTGGCGCGTCGCCGCGATCAGCCCCGAGCCGGCAGCGAGCGTGCGCACGGCACGGCCGCGCTCGTCGAGCAGCGCGATCGTTGCGCCGGCCGCGGCCGGACGCGCGTAGACGCCGCTCGTCCCGGGGCCGCCTTCGAGCACTCGTGCCCCCGCTTCGCCACGCACCTGCGTCCACGTGCCGACGAGCACGCGCAGGCTTTGCGGCCCGGCCCCCGCCGGTGAGAGCTGCGCGCGTGCGGCAGGCACGCCGGCGTCGCGCAGGCGCCCCGAGATCGTGCGGCACGGCTCGCCTTCGGGGTCGGCGCATTCGACGCGCACCGGCAGTCGGCGCCCGTCGATGCCGTGGCGAAACGGCTCGGGATAAGAGCCGACGACGGCCGGGATGTAGTCCGTCTGGTTCCAGTCGTGCATGTCCCACCACACGCGGTCGCCGGC
Organism: Solirubrobacteraceae bacterium; assembly: GCA_036493975.1. Lineage (GTDB taxonomy): Bacteria > Actinomycetota > Thermoleophilia > Solirubrobacterales > Solirubrobacteraceae > Palsa-744. The sequence goes on along the minus strand of DASXOX010000082.1, from coordinate 9,800 downwards.
GTGGACGTCGGCCTCAGCGGCGCCTTTGGAGCCTTCGACGCCGTTGACGTAGTAGAACCAATCGACCGGCTCGCTGCCATCGTAGCCCCCGCTGTGCCCGTCGATGCTCTGCACGAAGCCTCCGCCATAGCGCGTGCCCACGGTGGCGTTGCGCCGCAGCAGACTCATGACGGTCTCCTGGCCGTGTGAGGCGGGCGCGCGCAGGGCCCGCACCGTGCGGGCCCCGAATTCGCGCGTGATCAGCAACTGAACCCCACCCGGGGTCGGGCCCGCGCCGAGGCCGCAGCCGGCGAGCAGCCCGGCCACGACCACCGCGAGCCCCAGCGCGCTGCGCTGTGTCCTACTTGACATAGAAGACGACCCGCGAGCTCCCGCGGGCAAGCGGCGTGTGGTTACCCACGGCGTCGGTCGCTTGAACGTCGAGTACGTAGCGGCCCGCCGGCAACCGCGCCGGCAGCAAGTAGGAGAAGCTGTCCCCGCCGGAGGCGACTTTGAAGAACTCGCCCCGACCGCAGCGCGCGCGCTGCAAGCGTGCGCGGGTGCCGTTGTAAGCCCAGCAGCGCCGATGGTAGGAGCGGCGCAACCGCAGCGAGATCGCGGTCACCGAGGCGTGCGCGACGATCCGGCCGGTAAGGGTCCGCGGGGCGTCGGCATGTGCGTATCGGTGTCCGTCGAGAACGCTCGTGAGCTCGCCCACGAGCGGGTACGGACCGGTGTAGGGAGCGATCGGCGGCGGAGTCCCGGCGGGGGGCGTGACGGCTGAGGTGCCCGCCGGCACGGGCGTTCCGCACGTGCCGTCATCGCCGTGGTGGACGCAGATCTCGGTTTCTCCCGGGATCGGCCTCGGTTCGCCCCCTGCCGCCGCGGCGCGCACGACATAGGAGCCCCCCATAGAGAACGTCAGCGTGGCGTGGCCTTCGGAGTCGCTCTGCACGCTTGCAGCGCCGCCGGCGGTGGAGCTCCCCGGGGCGGCGCTTGCGCTGACCGTAACCCCTGCTGCCGGAACCGGGCTTCCACCGGCTGCCGGGGTCGCCAGCACAGTGACCGACACCGGTTTTGCGACTTCCGCCGTCACCGGGCCCTGCACGCCAAAGAGCTGTGTCGCGGTGGCCGGGCAGCTTTCCCCAAAGCACGAGGGCACGAACAGGATCTGGTCGCCGCCCTGCAGCTCGGCTTCGCAGATGCCGACTTCGGCGAACGCGTTGTCGCGCCAGAAGCTCCAGTAGTAGTTGGCCGGAGCCCCTTCTTCAAAGGGGTAGCTGTGACCGTCGATCGAGACGACTTCATAGTCGCTGAATTTGGCGCTCCACGTGCCTTCCCAGTTGCCGGCCGTTCCGAGGTCAAGCGCGCCGGCGGCGCTGGTCCCCGAACACGAGCCCCCGTACTTGGTGACGGCGGTCGTTGTCGTGGTGACCTGCGTGGGTGCGGTCAGCGCTTCGTAGGAAGGCGCCGGTCCGAGTACGCGGACCGTCACCGTCGCCGGCGTGCCGGCGAGCGCGCCGGACGCGACGAGCAGCGAGCACAGCAGTACGGCGGACAGCGCCGCGAAGGTACGAGCAGATGCGAGCATGGAGCCAACCCCTTTCCACGAGGGTCTTGTGGGCTTGCGGTCGGAGGCAGGTCTCCTGGCTCCCGGGCCTACCCCTCGCGCCTTCCCGATCCGCCGGACGGCCGATCAGTGGCTGCACCAGAGTTGGGTGCGGCGGGTGGCATCCCCGGTCACAGTGGCGGGTCCGCGCCGGAATTGCACCGGCTTCCCTTGGCCACCGACCTAATGGACGCCGACATGTTACATCCGGCCGACCGCGTCCAGGTCGCTGTCGGTGTCCGCGAGCGCCGCGCGCTGGTCGGCGTCAAGTTGCGGACGCTCGGCGAGCAGGCGCCGGGCGTGGTCGAGATCCTCCGAACGCCCCACCGTGAGCGCAGCCACAAGGCGGTCGTCCTTCAGGTACCACGTCGTGAAGTTTCCGTCGTCGTATGAGCCGCGCACGATCTCCTCGTCCCATTCGCGCGCCGGCCCGACGTACTCGAGTTCTGCCCAGTCCCCGAGCACTGAGTAGAAGTAGGGGACGGTCTCGTGCGGCACTTCGCGCCCGAGCATGTTCAGGGCGGCGGTCTTGCCTTGGTTGAACGCCACGTCCCAGTGCTCGATCCGCATCGGGACGCCGTGCAATGGCGAGTCGTACTCGCAGATATCGCCCGCCGCAAAGACGCCCGGGGCCGACGTGCGCAACTGCGCGTCGCAGCGCACTCCCCCGGCCTCCCCCAGCTCCAGGCCGGCGCCCCGCGCGAGCTGTACGTCGGGCGCGACGCCCGCGCCGATCACAACCGCTTCGGCGTCGAGTTGCAGGCCGCCCTTGGTGATGACCCGCCGCACCCGGCCATCGCCCTCGAAATGATCGAGCTCGTCGTGGCCGTGGATCGCGATCCCGTGCGATTCGAGCAGAGCTTGAAAGAAGCGTCCCGCGTCGGCTCCGAAACTGCGCTGCAGTGTGATGTCCTCCTGCATCACGATCGTGCAGCGCTTACCGAGCATCGTCAGTGACGCCGCGACCTCGCAACCGATGTAGGAGCCGCCGATCAACACGACGCGCTCCGCGTCGCGCACGCTCTCGCGGATCGCGTCAGCGTTGCCGAGCGTCCGCAGGTAGTGGATCTCCTCCAGATGACAGCCCTCGACATTCAGACGCCGCACGTTCGCGCCGGTCGCTATGAGCGCCTGGCCGTACTCGACCTCTTCCTTCGTCGAGAGCTTCGCGACCCGCGCCACGGGGTCGAGCGCAGTGACGCTCGTGCGCCCCAGCAGCTCGATCTTCTGCTCCTCCCACCACTCCTCGGGACGGAAGAACGCCTCGCTGCGCTCCTCGGCGCCGCGCAGGTAGCCCTTGGAGCAATTCGGACGGTTGTACGGCGGATCCGGCTCGCGGCCGACGAGCAGGATCGAGCCCTCCGCGCCCTCCTCGCGCAGCCAGCGCGCGCAGTTGGCGCTCGCGAGGCCGCCCCCGATCAACAGGTAGTCGACGTTGCGCGTTGCCATAGCGCCGTCCACTCTATCCCGCTTCCCGTGAGCGCCTGCCGTCCAGCGAAGATCTACAGACCCGGCGGATGCCGCACCGACCAGCGCGCCCATGTCGGAATGTGGTCGAGGACACGCCAGCGCGGCCCGTCCTGCTCGCCGTTGGGGCCGACGTCGGTGCCGTCGTGGCTCGTATCGAGGCGCAAGCCTGCGATCACGATGAACACGTGAGCGGTGGGGACGGTCGTCGCATAGATCGTCACCCAACGGCCGGGTCCCGGCTCGCCCCAGCCCACGTAGTCCTGCGCCAGCGGGTTCTCCCGCGCAATTTCCGCAAGCGTGCGGACCCCGGCGCGGTAGAGCACGTAGTTGACAGTGCTCGAACAATCCTCGCTCGTCGCCCCCAGCGGGTCGGGGTGGCCAGTGGACCCATAGGGAAGATCCTGCAGCTCGTTGCCCGCGATCACCATCGCCTGCACCGTCGCTGGCACGCCCTCCGGGACCAGCGCCAAGTGGCCCTCGTGCGGAGAGAGCACGGCCCGTTCGCCGGGGATCGCCTCGATCGGCGCCGAGCTGGCGCTCCCTGAGCCCGGCAGGACCGACGCGGAACCAGCCGCTGCTCCTTCTTCGGCGGGCCCCCGATAGATCGCCGCCCACCGCTCGACCTCGGCGACATACCACCATGCATGGTTGTACGCATAGATCGCACGGCGGTAGTCCGCCGGGGCACCCGACGCTCGCAGATAGTGGGCCATCGCCAGGATCGCGTCAGCCGGATTCCAGCGGTTTGGAGCACCGCGCCCGTCCGCGCTGACCCCATACACGCTCCAGGTCGACGCAAGGAACTGTGCCGGCCCGCCCGCCCCCGCGGAGTTCACGGACCCCTCCTGCGTGCACGACGGGTCCGGGTCGCGGCCGTGGTCACACTCGACCTTACCGATGCCCGCCAGGATCGCCCAGTCGAGGCCGAAGCGGCGTGCCGCCAGCACGTAGAGGCGCAGGTAGAACGGTGGTATGTCCTGCCTCGCGCGCGCCGAGATCCCGTAGTCCGCCGAGCCGGGCACCGCGACGAGCCGACCTGCCCATACCCCACCCTGGGCCCCGCCCACGATCGTGGCGGCGAAGCCCGCCAGGCCAACCGTGAGAGCCAGCGCGAGCGCTGCCGCACCGCCGAGCGCGACCGCCGCCGCTGCGGAGGATCGTCCGCCGACGCCGGCCCGATCATCGGCACGGGTGTAGCCGGGAGCTCGCACTAGTCGAGTTCCAGGAAGCGTTTGCGGCGGGCTTCCGTTGCGCGCGCGTCACGCGCCACGACCGTTGCACCACTCGCATCGTCTGACCCTGCGCCTCCGCTTACACGCGCGGCGTCCGCCGCGCGGCTTGCCGGCGCCACGCTCGAGCTCCCGCCGCCGTCCCGCGAAACGCTTCGCGGAGGCGTGCGCTCGTTCGCAGAGCGGCTCGCCGACTGTGCCGCTCGCCCGTGACGCTGCGCCAGCTCACGATCGATCTGCAGTCTTGCCTCGCGCCGGTGGCGCGGATCGAGCCGCTCGTACTGCTCGCGCCCATAGCCCACGAGACTCGCGAGCGCGGCGTAGTCGCGTCGCCGTCCTTGCCTCTGTCGCGCAGCCTGGCCCTCGAGGAAGCGTTCGCGCCGCTTGACTTCGCCGCGCGTGTAGGGAGACCCGGTCAGCCTCAGGGCCATATCGCCCGCCGCAGCCCGCTTGCGTGCTGCGCCCAACCGATGTTTGCCGCGCGCGACTTCCTCAGCGAGACGGCGCGTCCGCACGCCGAGGAGAGCCGTACGGCGGCTATCGCCCGCCGCCGCCGCTGACGCGTGCGCCGATCGCACACGCGCAAGCTGCGCGCGCTTTTCCCCCATCTCGGCCCGCACACGCGGAGCGTCAGCCAGTTCTTCACGCGCCTGGGTGTGCTCGCGCCTGAGCATCTGCGTCGCCTGCTTGCGCGTCGTCGTCCACTCCGTCACCGGAGCCGCATCGGGCGGGCGCCGATGATCGACGGGCCGCGGTGGCCCAACCAAGCCGCTCGCCCACCGCAGCGAGCGCGTCGCTACCCGGGGTGTCTCCAGCGCCCGCCGACCCCATCGCGCAATCGGCTCCGAGCGGCTCGAGTAGTGCGACATGACCACCACACCAGCGCGATCGCGCCCCCCATGGCGCCGAGTCACGCGCAGCTCGCCCTGAACAAACCCCAGGAAGCTGCGGCGTTGCAAATAGGCGCCCCACCACGTCGCAGACACGAGCAGCCATCGAGTCCACCAACCGAACGCGTACAGCCCAAGCAGCGTGTGCGTCAGCAGCAGCACGACGCCAAGCAGGAACGAGAACAGCAGCTTCGAGACAACAGCTCCCATGAGCCGCCCGGCCCAGGCGCGAAACACAGCGCGGCCTCCATCGCCGAGCGCGGGAGCGAGCACAGCTGCGGGCGCCAGCAGCAAGTAGAGCAAGCTCAGCAACTCCGCGCCCAACAGCTGCAGCACGATGTAGCCGAGCAGCAGCAACATCCCGAGCGACCCCAGCACGATCAGCAGCAGACCGCCGATGCGCGGCGCCGTCCCGCCCTGTGTGCGAAATTCGGCCTGAGATGCCGTCGGACCTCGACAGCCGGTTGCGTCACTACTTCCGCCGCAGAGCGCCCGCAGCAGCGACGCGGAGTCATTGATCGAGTTGCGCGCCGCCTGGTTGGCCGGCAGCGCGAGGAACAGCTCGCCGTTCGTGCGCGCCGCGCGCAGCAGCTTCGCGCTCAACGCGCGCGCGGCGGGCTGCTCGTCTTCGATCGCCTCACAAGCCGCTCCGACGCCTGACCCGCCGCCACACGCAGCCGCCGAGGCGATCCGCAAGCCGGCGCTGCGCAGCCGCCGATCGAGGAGCGCCGGCTCGTCGCACCAGCTCACCGAGCCGAACTCCAGGTAACACCACGGATCGCCGACCACACCCGTGAACAGGCCGCTCATGCTGTCCGCCAGCGCCCGCCGCGGCCGCACCGGGGAGCCCTCGACGATCGTACTGAGAGCGCCTGCGCTGATCGCGTCCGTCCAACGCCCGAGCGCCCCCACCGTCCCGGCGGGGTCCGCGATCACCCAGAGCCCGCTCGCGATCATCGCGAGCGTCAACATCGCCTCTCCAAGCGTCGCCGCGACGCGGCGACGCACGAGCCCGTTGTATCCCACTCCGATCGCCGCCAACGCCAGCGCGACCGCAAGCAGGGGCCTCGTGAACGACGTTTGCGTGCCCCGCAGCGCGCGTACGACCTCCGCCATTGCCGAGCCGCTCAGCAGATCGAGTGCGAAGCCCCACTCAATCGCGACCACGAGTGTGTGTGCCACCCACACCAAGCCCATCCAGACCGGAGCGATCAGATAGTCCTGCTCGAGCGTCGCCACCGTGAAGCCAAGCGCGCCCGTGTCAATGTGCACGTCGAGCCCGTAGTCCCCGGTCGGCGCCCCCGCCGCCTCAAAGCCCGACGTCGCGCAGTTGCGGATGCTCTGCGGTGAGAGACCGCTCGCGCCAGACGCGCACAGCGGACTTCCGAGACCGTTCTCCACCAGTGGATCCCCGCTGCTGGAGGGCGCCGAGCTCGATGCATCGCTGCCCGCGAGCACACCGGCCGCGCCCGTGGCGGGCGTCGCTTCGCCGGGTGAACCCATAACCAGTGGCGGCCCGCTCGGCGCTCGTGGCGCAGCCCCGTGCGGCACACGCACTCGCTCGCGCTGCGGCGCTTGTGACTTGGATGTGTGTCGCGCCGCAGGCTTGGCGAGAGCCGGCCCACCGGGGTCGTATCTGTATATCTGCGCCCCCTGCGCCGATCCGGCGCATGACGCGAGCACGAGAATGACTGCAGCCAGCGAGATCGACGCCGCGCGCCTCACCGCGTGGGCGTAGTCGAGAACGCCCGCAGCAGCGCCGGCGTCATGTCCACCTGAATCGCCTCCACCTGCCCGCGGTGGTCGCGGAACAGGCATCGCCCCGCGTCCAGCTCCAGCAGCATCTGTCGCAGCCCGCGGTCCTCCGGATCGAGACCCAGCAACTCCAGCGCGCGGCGCGCCTCGCCCTCAGAGCGCATCCCGAAGACAAACGTCGCCCCGACCAGGTTCTCCAGCGATTCGCGCTCGCCGAGCAGCGTGTCGGTCACAAGCTGCGTACTGATGATCGGCACCGCCAGCTCCGAGCGACCCATGCGCTGCAGCGAGAGCAGCAGCGCACGGCCGATCGGGTCCTTCAGCAACCTCCACCCCTCGTCGAAACCGAAGATCTTCAGACGCTCGCGCTCGGAGCCCATCAGGTGCAGGGCGAACATCGCGATCAGCCGCACCATCTGCTCGCCGACGCGCTCGGCTTGTGAGTGCTCGGAGCGCGGCACTCCAGGCTGTGCACTGGGCAGATCGCGGATGCGCAGGTAAGTCACCTGACGGTGCCCGAGCGGCGGCAGCTTCACCTCGGGATCCGCGAAGCCCAGTTGGGTCAAACCCGAACGCGCGTAGACCGCAAGTGTCTTAGCGACCTGCGCGTCGATCTCGTCGCCCTCGCGCAACGCGCGCACGACCTCCAGACACGTGGGTTCGCGCGCGCGCCGGATCACACGGTCGACCGCGCCGACGACCGCCGTCTCCCACGCCGGCTCGGCGCGACCCGGCAGCAGGTCGCGCAGGAAAGAGACCGCCGTGTCCTGGCGCAGATGCGCCGGCGCGACGCGCAGCGGATCGAGCACACCCCGCAACGCCGGATCGGGACGCAGCGTGACCGACTCCACGTGCGGCGCGACCTCGTCGAGAAGATGGAAGCGGTGGTCGCCCTTCGGATCGCAGTCGATCACCCGTGCCCCGAGCAGAAAGCCCTCGTACTTGAGCTTCTGCTCGAGCGTTGTCTTGCCCGAGCCGAGCGCTCCGATGCTGAGGATCGTCGTGTTGCGGTTGCTCTCGGAGCCCTCGCGCAAATGTAGACGCACAGGTCGCGCGGAGCCCGAGAGCGTATGGCCCAGATAGAAGCCGCCGCTCGATCCCGCGTGATGAGCGGCGATTGGCATCATCGCCGCGACCTGCTCTGTGGTGAGTGTGTCGTCGTATCCGGTAACCCGCGTGCGCTGCCCGGGAAGGTGCTGGCAGAACAGTCGCAGTTGGTCACCCAACGGCCGGTGCAGGCGAATCTCACCGAACGCCCGCCGGCACATCTCTACGCGTTCTTCGAGCTGTTCCTCGTCGGCCGCCCCGATCGCGATCGCGATCGTCGCCCGCAGCAGTGGCGGATGACTCGAAGACTGCAGGTAGGCGAGCAGATCGCGCGCCTCCTGCGTGCGCCGGTGGCCGAGATCGGTCGCTCCCTGCTCGCCATCGCTCTCGGCCCGCAGGATCTGATCGGCGTCTTGGATCCGTCGCCGAGCGATCCGCAGAGCGAGCTCGTTCGATAGGAAGCGCGCGTTCAACGAGATGTCGATCGGAAACGGCAGGCTCTCCGGTGCGGCGAACATCAGCTCGACACGCGAACCCGGGAACTCGGCTCCCTCGGGCAAGGCGCCTAACACGAGCTGCGCCTGCCAGCTCACGCCGAGCTCGGACTCGATCCGCAGCGTGCGCGGGCGATGCTCGACCCAGCTATCCATCCACCGCAGCACGTCGCCCTCCAGCGGCGCCAGCACCGCCTCACCGTTGCGCTCGAAGACCAGCGCGCGCGGCTCGTGCAGGCCGTCGACGAGCGGCTCCCTCCCCAGGCCCCGGCAGAAGGCGCGGCGCACCAACCACTGCAGTTCCGCGGCGCTCGCCGGCCGCGCGCGCAGGAAATCGGCAAGACGCGCCTGCGCCCTGTCCGCTCGCGCACGCACCCCTTCAAGCTCGCTCGCACGCAGCAGGCGCCTGTCGCGCGGCGCCAACACTCCGCGCAGCTCCCGCAACCACTCGCGGGGATGGCGCTCGGCGACCTGCGAGACGTAGGTCGCGACATCGCGCTCGGGCTCGCGCAAGCTGACGAACACGAACACCGCGGGCCGCTCGGCTCCAAGTTCATGCAAGCGTTGCGCCTGGGCAGTCACGTAACCCCGACAGGCGGCGCGTCGCGATCCGCATTCGCGTTCCACCTCGCGCGCATACCGCTCGACGTCCCAGCGGTGACTGACGCGGACGATCTGCAGGTCCGCTCCCACTGCCTCAAGCGCGCCCACCAGGGACAGGAAGCGCGCCCGCTTGCCGTCCTCGGCCAGCAGGTCGTAGGACGCCGTCGGCACCACGAACGCAGCCCAGCCGTCGTCCAGCCCATCGCCGAACACGCAATTTCCGTAGACCGTGCTCAGCGGATCGCGCATCGGCTCACCCCACCTCCAGACGCGCGCCGCGGTCGAGCGCGAGCACCTTGGCGCTCGCCGGCTGGCGGACAGCTCCCGGACCCGAGTAGCGCAGACGCCGCAGGCGAGCGCCCGAGCCGTCGGGCAGCACCAACAGCTCGTTCGGGAGCCAGCGCTTGCCAGGCGCCGCACACGGCCGCAGCGCGCAGAGCCACCGTGGTCCGAGGGCGTAGCGCAGGAGCGCCTGAGCCGCGAGGTGAAACGGGCGCCCCTCGATGCGAACCAAGCTCAACATCCCCGCACCGAGCGCCGGCAAGATGAGCTCGCGGATGTACCACGGGAACGCATCGACAACGTCGGCCACGAGCGGCAGGCGCCCCGCGACCGCGACAACTACAACGATCGCGAGGCCGTAGATCACGCCCCTGACTGGGATCCCGCCCGGGTTCAACCGCACGCGGTCGACGCGATAGATCCGCCGCTCGAGATCGAAGAC
>DASXOX010000081.1:0-15624 GCA_036493975.1 Solirubrobacteraceae bacterium | reverse complement strand
GCGCCAGCAGGCCATGGCGATCGCTCGTCACACAGGACTACTGGTGGGCTCCTATGGGTAATCAGCACGTGACGTCGAACCTTCGTGGCCGCCGCGGTCGTTGGGCGCTTGCAGTGTTCGCCGGCCTTGCCGCCGCCGCTGTGAGCGGTTGCGGTGGATCGACCAAAACGGAATCTACCCCCCAGACACAAGCCAGCCACCAGACGAGCGCGCCGCCGGCGACCGCGACCACACCTACGACGACTGCCACCGCCACGACTGCCATCACTAGACCCGCTACCCCCACGCAAAAACCCGAACGAGCGGCGCCCAATGAAAAGATCGTGCTGTCGAGTCCCGCCATCAATCCCAATGGCGGCGAACTGCAGTCGCGCTATACCTGCGACGGACAGGACATCCCGATGCCGTTGAAGTGGCGGGGAGTGCCGCCTGGAACGGCTGAACTGCTGATCGACGTAATCAAGGTAAAACCGGTCAACGGCAAGCTCTCCTTCGCCTGGGCGGTCGCCGGCGTTCCTCCGAAAACGCACGAGATCATCGACGGCAAGCTGCCGCCTGGCGCCATCACCGGGCTGAACGGCAACGGGGAAACCAAGTACCGCCTCTGTCCGCCGAATGGACCCAGCGAATCCTACGTCGCGGTCATCTTCGCCCTGCCGCACAAGCTGCGCGTCAAGCCAGGGTTCGACTCGGTTGCACTTCGCCACCAAGCTGAGCGGCAAGCCTCTTATCAGAATCTCCAGGTCTTCAACTACACACGACACTGACAGAAAGGGGTCTAGTGATGCGAACTATCACAAGGCTATGTATGGCGATGTTCTTGACTGGAACGATTGCGATTGGGCTGCCCGCAGGCGCTTCGGCGCACACAGGCGAATTCGCCAAATTCAACTTCTGCCCGTCGCATACGGCAGGCGTCGCGCACTGTGTTTACTCGGTCACCAACAAAGGCACAGTCGTGCTCGGCAAAAAGACCACGCCGATCGTCAACCCGGTGACGCTCCAGGGTGGCTACGCCGAAGAAAACGAAGAAACCCACATCGCTCAGTTTTACGGTGCCTCGGGTGCCGAAACGCTTTCGAAAACCCCGCAGCCCGTACCGGGTGGTCTGGCCGGGATAGTGCCGCCGGAATCAGCGCCGCCGATTGTCAAAGAAGCGTTGAAATTCTTCTTCGAAAATGGACTCACGGGCGTAAATGCGACACTCGAACTCGCGAAGCCCGCGAGCGAAATCCAGATCAGCTCCTTCAATCTGCTCGTCGAAGAAGGCATCGCGCTGAAGCTGCCGGTGAAGGTGCACCTCGAAAACCCGTTCCTCGGCAGCAAATGCTATGTCGGCTCGAGCACTACGCCGATCATCTGGAACCTGATCACCGGCACGACCAGCCCGTCCGCACCGAACACGCCGATCACCGGCAAACCCGGCTTTACGGAACTGAAAGAAGAATTCAGGATCGCTGAGATCACCGAAAACGAACTCGTCGACAACGCGTGGGGCGCCCCCAAAGCCACCGGCTGCGGCGGCTTCCTGCTCGAACTGCTGGTCGACCCGATCATCAACGAAGTGTCGCTCGGAAACCTCTCGGCCGGTCACAACACGGCCCTCCTGGAAAACACGATCGACAGCGCCACGGCCACGGCCGTGAACAACCACTAACCGGACGACAACAGGCAGGCGTGTGCGAGCGCTGCTACTGCCCCCGCGCCCTGAGCGTGGGGAACGGTACGACCTCGCGCATCGCCTCGACCCCGGTAAGCGCCATCAGCAGGCGGTCGACCCCAAGTCCGCCGCCTGCTGTCGGCGCCATCCCGTATTCGAGCGCCCGCACGTACTCCTCGTCGTTGGGCTGCGGCTGATCGTCGTCGTCACCCCCCGCCTGCTGGCGCTGCGTGACGAAGCGCTGGTGCTGATCCAGCGGATCGTTTAGCTCGGTGTCCCCGGAGAGAATCTCCATCCCGCGGATCACCGAGTCGAAGTGCTCTGACAGCCGCGGATCGCCAGAGTGGCGCTTGCAGATCGGGAAGAGGTCGACGGGGAAGTCGAACACGTGTGTCGGCTGGTACAGCGTCGGTTCGACGTGCTTGACGTAGACCGCATCGACGAGCTTCGCCCACGTCGCATCCGGGTCCGCTTCGCCATCGAGCGCGTCCAGTAGTTGCTTGTTGTCGGCCTCGAGGAAGTCGATCCCGACGGCGTCTTTGATGGCGTCCTGCAACGTGATCCGCCGCCACGGCGTCGCGAAGTCGATCACGCGCCCGTCGTACTGCTCGACCTTCGTCGTCCCGAGCGTCTGCAACGCGACGCTCTCGGCCATGTCTTCGGTCATCTTCGCGACGTCCCAGTAGTCCGCATAGGACATCATCCACTCGAGGATCGTGAACTCCGGGCTGTGGCGGTGCGAGAGCCCCTCGTTGCGAAACGCGCGCCCAAGATCGTAGATGTTCTCCAGCCCCCCAACAATGCAGCGGTTGAGATAGAGCTCCACCGAGATCCGCAGGTACACATCGATGTCCAGAGCGTTGTGGTGTGTCACAAACGGCCGCGACGCCGCGCCGCCGGCGAGCGTCTGCAGCATCGGCGTCTCCACCTGAGTGAAGCCGCGCGAGCGCAAGAAGTCATGGATCGCCTCGATCATCTTCGTGCGCTTGAAGAACATCTCCCGCGTCCGCTCATTCGCGAGCAGGTCCAGTTCGCGGTAGCGGTAGCGCGACCCTTGGTCGCCCATCCCGTGGTAGCGGTCCGGTGGGGGCCGCAGCGCCTTGGCGAGCATCGTGTAGGCGCTCACCGCAAGGGTGAGCTGGCCGCGTTGGGTTATGTAGATGCTGCCCTCGACAGTCACGATGTCGCCGACGTCGAGGTCGAGCATCGCGTCGTAGGCCTCCTGCCCCATCGCGTCCAAACGCGCTACGACCTGCATCGAGCCGGACTGGTCGCGGATGTCGAAGAACGTCGTCTTGGCGTGCCCCCGCCGCGCAATCATGCGGCCCGCGATCCGGTACGTCAGGCCCTCGTGCTCGCCCGCTGCGAGCTGTGAGGCGTCGTGCGCGGCCTCGATGTCGGCGATCCAGGCGCGCGGCACGCGCGTGGAGATGTGCGGGAAGGGCTCCACGCCCTGCTCGCGCAGGCGATCGACCTTCGCGCGGCGCTCATCCGCGTCGCCCGCCCCTGTCTCCTCGGTCATCGCTCGCTCAGCCTAGCGGCCAGCTCGCGGACGAGGAACGTCGCTAGATGGTGCGGGTAGGTGCCTTTGGAGAAGCCCGCGTCGTAGCCGAGCTCCTTGGCCAGCTCGTTGGAAACGCGCGGACCACCGCAAGCGAGGATCGTCTCGCGCCGGCGGCCCTCCGCCTCCACGATCTCAACAAGTTCCGTGAGGTTGTGGATGTGAAGATTCTGCTGGGTAACCGTCTGCGATACCAAGATCGCGTCTGCCTCCAGCTCCAAAGCCTTTGCGACGAGCGCGCCGTTGGAGACCTGGCTGCCGAGGTTGTGGGCACGGAACGAGCTGTAGCCCTCCAGGCCCTTGTGCCCGTGAAAGCCCTTGAGGTTCAGCATCGCGTCGATCCCGACGCTGTGGGTATCGGTGCCAGTGCTTGCGCCGACCACGACGACCGGGCGCCCGATGTGCTCGCGCGCATAGGACTCGATCTCTTCCTCGGTCATGAACTCGAGCTCGAAGCCCTCACCCTGCAGCGCGGCGTAGTCGACCGTGTGCGTGCAGTGGCCGTACATCACGAAGTACGTGTAACCGTCGGTCAAGCGCTCGTAGTGCACGACCTCGGGCTGCTCGTAGCCCATCTTGGCTGCGAGCTCGAGCGCCGCGCGCCGCGCCGCCAGCCCGTGCGGTATCGGCAGCGTGAAGCTCAGCTGCACGATCCCGTCGCCGAGGTGGTCGGCGTAGGGCTTGACCCGTTCGAGGTCAACCTTCCTGCCCGGCGCGTCAAGCAACGCTCAGCGCACCCCGCATCAGCTCGCTCGCCGGGTTGAAGTACTCCTCTTCGGTTTCCACGATCCCCTCGATCCCGCGGCCCTCGCTGACGCGGCGGCTGACGTCGCCGAACACGCCCTCGTCGATCGCCGCGATCAGTCCCACCTCGGCGATGTGCTCGAGGATCGCGTGCGCGCCTCCCAGCACCTCCTGCGCGCGCGTCTGCACGATCCCGCCGCGCTTGAACTCGATCTCCTCGCCGAGGTCCCGCGCGGAGTTGAATACGTAGTTGACGTTCTGCAGTCCCAGCACGCGGTCGTGGATGTGCGGAGTGAAGATCCCCTCCGTCGGCACCCCGATCGTCTGCACGCCCTGGCCGGTCGCGATCGTCACGAGGTTGAACAGCGTGTCGGTGGCGTGTGTGCGGAACAGGTTGCCGTCCATGTGGCGCGTCGGGGGCATGTACTTCACGGGGCAGCCGGGGAACAGCTCGCGCGTGAGCTGCGCCTGCGCCCACTCGTACAGCAGCCCGTTCGTCACGCCAGGCTCGATCTCAAATGCGTCCCCCAGCGCGATCTGCTCGTCAGGCACGCCGGAGTCGCGCGCGAGCTGGTGGTTGATGAACTGCGACGCCGTCACCGATGGCGCCGCCTCCAGTCCGTCGGCAGTGCGCAGATAGTTGTCCTCGCCCGTATTGATCGTGACGCCGAAGTAGCCGTTGATCGTGCGCGACACGCGCTGATCGATCAGCCCGCGCAGGATGTTGATGTCGCGGTAGAGGATCCCGTAGAGCGCGTCGTTGACCATGTTGTCGAGGCCCTCGATCGCGCCCATCGTCGCGATCTCCGACATGCACAGTCCCGAACAGAAGCTCGACAGACGGACATAGCGACCGTTGGCCTGTGACCACTCGTCAAGGGCGGCGCGCATGATCGCGAAGTTGGCCTGCGTCGCGAACGTCCCACCGTAACCCTCGGTCGTGGGACCGTAGGGCACGTAGTCGAGCAGGCTCTGTGCCGTCGAGCGGATTACAGCCACGATGTCCCCACCGGCCTCGGCGACCGCGAGGCCGTGGACGACGTCCTCGTAGACATTGCCCGTCGCGGTCAGCACGTAGCGCAGCGGTGGCGCGCTCTCTCCCAAGCGCTCGCGCAGCGCGCGGCGCTCCTGCATGCGCCGGCCGATCTCATCCAGGCGTCGCGTGCACTCGGTGGTGATGCGCTCGCGGATCGCCTCCTGCGGGGATCGCGGCACCGCGCAGAGATCGAGCTGGCCCGCGTCGACTTCCTCGGCGATCTGCTGAGCCGAGCGCTCGCGGTGCAGCATCGCGTTGCCCAGCCAGTACGCGATCCCGAAACCGAGTTGCTGGTGGTCGCGGACGTGGTCGACGAGCACGTTGGGCAGCGGGGCCTCCAGCTCGTTGGCGCCGTCGACGCCGAGCAGGCGCGCGACGGTGCGCTCGACCGAGACCGTCGTGCGGCCGTCGATCTCCTCGGCCACCTGTCGCGCGATCTGCGCGGCGGCCTGCCGGCATGACTCGACCATGCCCGGATCAAGTTCGAGCTTCGGGCTCCCCATCCAGTCGAGAGTACTGGAAAAACGGGCCCTTTCGAACCGCCGAAAAACGCTTCGCTTCGCGTGCCACGCGCTAGCCTCGCTGGGAATGTCTCCGTCCGAGCTCGACGACTTCAGCCCGTCCGTTCGTGGATGGTTCGAAGGGGCCTTCGCCGCGCCCACACCGGCCCAGCGGCAGGCGTGGCCGGCGATCGCCAGCGGCGAGCACGTGCTGATCTCCGCCCCCACCGGCTCGGGCAAGACGCTTGCCGCGTTCCTGTGGGCGCTGGGCCGGCTCGGCGCCGAGCGAGCGCGAGAGGTCCCGGGCGGCGAGACGCCCGCGGGCGGTGTGCAGCTCGTCTACGTCTCCCCCCTGAAGGCGCTCTCCTACGACATCGAGCGCAACCTCCGGGTGCCACTGCGCGGCATCGGCGCCGACCTGCGCGTCGCGATTCGCACGGGAGACACCCCTCAGCGTGAGCGCGCGCAGATGCTGCGCGAGCCGCCCGACATCCTGATCACGACGCCCGAGTCGCTCTACCTGATGCTGACCTCGCGCGCCAAGGAGATCCTGCGCGGCGCGCGCTGGGCGATCGTCGACGAGATTCACGCGGTGGCCTCGACCAAGCGCGGTGCGCACCTAGCGCTCACGCTCGAGCGCCTCGACTCGCTCGCGGGTCGCGAGCTGCAGCGCATCGGGCTCTCGGCCACGCAGCGCCCGCTGGAGGAGGTCGCGCGCTTCCTCGTCGGGCCCTCGCGCGAGTGCCGCATCGTAGATGTCGGCGCGCGCAAGGAGCTCGACCTGCGGATCCACGTGCCAGTCGAGTCGATGACCGAACCTGCCGCGCCCTCGAATCCGGACGGCACCGCCGCCGATCCCTTGGCGCCGCTCGCCGGCGGCGAGCCACTGCGCGGCTCTATCTGGCCGGCGATCTACCCTGAGCTGCTGCGGCTGATCCGCGAGCACCGCTCGACGATCGTGTTCGTCAACAACCGCCGCTCCGCCGAGCGCCTCGCGCTACGCCTCAACACGCTGGCGGAAGGCGAGATCGCGCGCGCACACCACGGCTCGCTGGCGCGCGAGGAGCGCCAGGTCGTCGAGGAGCTCCTGAAGGCCGGCGAGATCCCGTGCATCGTCGCCACCTCGAGCCTCGAGCTCGGGATCGACATGGGCGCCGTCGATCTCGTCCTGCAGGTCGAGTCCCCGAAGTCCGTCGCCGCCGGCCTGCAGCGCATCGGGCGCGCCGGGCACGGTGTCGGCGAGCGCTCCAAGGGGCGCATCTTTCCGAAGTTCCGCGCCGACCTGCTCGAGTGCGCGGTCGTCGCGAAGGGCATGCGCGAAGGCGCGATCGAGCCAACCGTCGTGCCGCGCAACCCGCTCGACGTCCTCGCCCAGCAGATCGTCGCGATCGCGGCCGCCGACGACGACGAGGAGATCGCCGTCGACGAGCTCCACGCGCTCATCACACGCACCTACACCTACGCCGAGCTGCCGCGCCGCCAGCTGGAGAACGTGCTCGACATGCTCGACGGGCGCTACCCGTCCTCGGAGTTCGGGGATCTGCGGCCGCGGATCGTGTGGGACCGGCTCGCCGGCACGATCCGCGCGCGCAAAGGCGCGCGTCAGCTCGCGATCGTCAACGCCGGCACGATCCCCGACCGCGGGCTCTATCGCGTCACGCTGCCCGACGGACGCCGCGTCGGCGAGCTCGACGAGGAGATGGTCTACGAGGCACGTCCTGGGCAGGTCTTCCTGCTCGGCGCCTCCTCCTGGCGGATCGAGGAGATCGGGCGCGACCGCGTGATCGTCACCCCCGCACCGGGAGTGCCGGGCGCCGTCCCGTTTTGGAAGGGCGACGGGCTGGGGCGCCCGAAGGAGCTGGGGCAGCGGATCGGCGAGTTCGCGCGCTGGGCGGTCGACCAGGAGCCACAGACGCTCGAGCACGACTACGACCTCGACCCGCTCGCGGCGAGCAACCTGCTCGACTACCTGCGCGAGCAGCAAGAGGCTACGCGTGTGTTGCCCAGCGACCGCACGATCGTGGTCGAGCGCTTCCGCGACGAGATCGGGGATTGGCGGTTGTGCGTGCTGTCCCCTTACGGCGGCCGCGTGCACGCCGCGTGGGGGCTCGCGCTGGCCGCGCGGATCCGCTCCGAGCTCGGGCTGGAGGCCGACGCGATCTGGTCCGACGACGGCATCGCCGTGCACCTCCCCGACGCCGACGTCGCGCCCGGGGCCGAGCTGGCGCTGATCGAGCCGCACGAGCTGGAAGATCTGGTGGTCGGAGAGCTGGAGTCCTCGGCGCTGTACGGGGCGCGCTTCCGCGAGGCCGCCGCGCGCGCCCTGTTGATCCCGCGCGCCTACCCGGGCAAGCGCACGCCGCTGTGGCAGCAGCGGCTGAAGGCGCAGACGCTGCTGGAGGTCGCGCGCCGCTACGGCGACTTCCCGATCGTGCTGGAGGCCTACCGCGAGTGCCTGCGCGATGTGCTCGACCTGCCCGGCCTGCGCGAGCTGCTGAGCGCGCTGCAGCGCCGCGAGCTCGACATCGTCGAGGTCGAGACCCCCACCGCCTCGCCGTTTGCGTCCTCGCTGCTGTTCGACTACGTCGCGACGTATATGTACGAGGGCGATGCCCCGAGCGCCGAGCGTCGCGCTGCCGCGCTCTCGCTGGACCGCGACCTCCTGCGCGAGCTGCTCGGCCAGGAGGAGCTGCGTGAGCTGATCGACCCCGGCGCGCTCGAGCGCCTACAGGACGAGCTCCAGCGTCGCTCGGAGTATGCGCGCGCGGCGACGCGCGACGAGCTGCACGACACGCTGCGACTGGTCGGCGACCTGAGCGTCGCCGAGGCAGCCGAGCGCGTACACGACGGCGTCGACGCGAGCGAGCTGCTGGAGGCGCTGCAGGGCGAGCGCCGCGCCGTGCGCGTGCGCCTCGGCGGGGAGGATCGCTCGATTGACGCCGCCGACGCCGGTCTCTATCGCGACGCGCTCGGCGCCGCGCCACCGGGTGGGCTGCCCGAGGCGTTCCTAGCCGACGTCCCCGAAGCGCTCGTGAAGCTGCTGCGTCGTTACGCCGCCACGCACGGCCCGTTCGCGACCTCCCTGCCCGCCGAGCGCTACGGCTTGCCGACGGGGGTCGTGGACGTCGCGCTGCGCGAGCTCGAGCGCTCCGGGGAGGTCATCCGCGGTGAGCTGCACCCCACCGGGGAAGGACGCGAGTGGTGCGACGTCGAGGTCCTGCGGCGCCTGCGCCGCGCCTCGCTGGCGGCGCTGCGCAAGGAGATCGAGCCCGCCGAGCGGCGTGCGTACGCCTCGTTCCTTCCGGCCTGGCATGGCATCGACCGTTTCAGCGTCCGGGCGGGCGCTTCCAGCTCTTCGAACGCCGGCGTCGAGCGCCTGCGCGAGCAGCTCGTGCCGCTGCAGGGCCTCGCGCTTACCCCGCGGACGTGGGAGAGGGAAGTGTTGCCGCGCCGCGTCGGGGCCTACTCGACCGCCTGGATGGACGAGCTCTGCGCCAGCGGCGAGCTCGTCTGGATCGGCGCCGGCGCGTACGGACGTGGCGATGCTCGCGGGGGAGCCGGCGGACGCGTCGCGCTGTACTTCCGCGAGGACGTCGCGCTGCTCGCCGCGGGTGGGGGCGGCGACTCGGGAGACCGCGATGTCGCGGCGGACGAGCCCGCCGCGCGCGTACGCGCGTGTGTGCACGCGCGCCTGGCGCGGGGTCCGTGCTTTTTCACCGACCTGCTCGTCGACGTCGATGCTGCCGCCCAGGAGATCGAGGCTGCGTTGTGGGAGCTCGCGTGGGCCGGCGAGGCGACCAATGACGCCTTTGCCCCGCTGCGCGCCAAGCGCTTGGCGCTGGCTCCCGAGCGCGGAGCGGCGGCGGGGCTTTCCGGCGGGCGCTTCTCGGCACGCCGCCGCGCGGGCCGCTCGCCTCGGCATCCTCCCGGCCGTTGGTCGCTGACCGCATCGCTCTTCGCCGGCGCTGGCGCCGAGGACCCGGTCGCGCGGCGGCGCGCACTCGCGGAGCTGCTGCTCGAGCGCCACGGCATCCTCACGCGTGAGCTCGCGCTTGCCGAGGGCGTCGTCGGCGGCTTCGCTGCGCTCTATCCCGAGCTATGTCGTCTGGAGACACTGGGCGTTGCGCGCCGCGGCTACTTCGTGGAGGGGCTCGGCGGCGCGCAGTTCGCGCTACCCGGCGCGGTGGAGCGGCTACGTGCGCGAGGCTCTGAGGATGCCGATGCGCTGGTGCTGGCGGCGACCGACCCCGCGCAACCCTACGGCGCCGCGCTGCCGTGGCCGCGAAGGGAGCTCGCCTCCGAGATCACGGCCGCTGGAGATGGCGTCGCCTCCGGGTCGCGCGCTCCTCGGGCGACGCCGAGTCCCGCTCGCGTGCCGGGGGCCCTCGTGGTGCTCGTCGGTGGCGACCCCGTGCTCTATTTGGAGCGTGGCGGTCGGGCGCTGCGCGTGCTCCGCGACGCTGAGGATGCGTGCGTACCGCTAGCGCTGCACGCGCTCGCCGAGCATGTTCGCGCCGGGCGCGCGGACGGGCGCGTCGCACTCGAGCGCGTCGACGGGGAACCTGTCCTGGGGACGCGCTGGGAGGCGGCGCTCACTGAGGTCGGCTTCCACGCGGGGCCGCGCCGACTCACGCTGAGCGCCTAGCGCGCACTCCTCGGGCGGGTCTGAGGCGGTCCGTGGGCAATGTGGGCGGATTCCGATTACTTGCATCCGCAACGGCCCTTACAACTGCGCCAGCTCTTCGGCGTAATTCCATTAGATCGGCGAAATTACGAATTGCCGTATTTGCAGGCACGATCAGAAACTTCGGTTGGATCCCACAAATTTAACTTGCAATCTATGGAGAATCCACTAGTGTGTCCGAACCGTGGGGATCAGCGGATCTGAGAGGGAGCTGACCGCGATGTACAGGCGACTGCCGCACGGGCCACACGGGATGGGCCGTGAGGCAGTCGCCCGACATCAACGGGCTCGACTGTATGGGGCGATGATCGAGGCGATCGATCGCCAGGGGTACAAGGCGACGACCGTCGCGCATGTGATCGCGCTGGCGGGTGTCTCGCGGAGGGCCTTCTACGAGCAGTTCGCGAACAAGGAAGACTGCTTCCTGGCGACGTACGACATCGCGGTCGCGCGTGCCAAGAAGCGGATGCTCGAAGGGTGGATGAGCGAGCGCGGGTGGGCCAACCGCATGCACCGCTCCTGTCAAGCGTTCGTGGAAGACGCGATCAAGAACACGAAGGCGATGCGCCTAGTGCTGATCGACGGCCTCGGGCTTGGGGTCGTCAGCCGCGAACGCATGCTGCGCTCCGCCGTGGCCTTCGAACGCGCGATCGGCGCCGGCTTCAGAGCCGCGCCCGACGGCGTCCCGCTGCCGCCGCTGGCGCCGAAGGCGATTGTCGGCGGCGCGCGCTACGCGCTCCTCGACAGGCTGCGCACGGGGCGCGAGGCGGAACTGCCGATGCTCACCGATGAACTGCTCGACTGGATCAGCGCCTATCGCTCACCGGCGGCGCGGATCGCGGTGGCGGGCGCCGTGCCACACACACCGGCAGAGCCCGCGCGCTTCCTGGAAAACGACGAGAAGCGCGCGCGGGTGCTCGGCGCCGTCGTTCATCTCACCCTCGACCAGGGATACACCGAACTGACCGACCCACAGATCGCGCAGTTCGCGGGGATGTCGACCGAATCGTTCCACAAGCAGTTCCCCGACAAGCGCGCCTGCTACCTGGCGGTCATCGATGCATTCATGGAGGAAACCGTCGAGGCGGTCAAGGAGGCCAGCGCGCAAGGCGAGGATTGGGCGGAGGCGGCTTACCTCGGCGTGAAAGCCGGCGTCGAGCATCTCGCTGCGCGACCGGGGCTTGTGAAAATGGCCTTCGTCGATCTGTTCGAGGTCGGCTCGGGGGTCACCGAGAGCATCGGCCGCACGCTGGGGAGGCTCTCGACGCTGCTGCGCGAGAGCTCACCCGAGCCAGTGCGCGCGCCGCTATTGGCTCACGAGGCGATTGCGGGTGGGGTGTGGTCGGTGATCGGCAGCTACGCGGTGCGCAAGCGTGTCAAGTACCTGCCGTCGCTGATCGACCACATCGCCTTCCTCGTGCTGGCGCCATATGTGGGACCGAAGGTCGCCGCACAGACGATCGATACGGCTCGCCGGCGTATCTCCGAAGAAGTCGCCTGAGCGCCCGCCGCGCCGCCCCGGCGACTTCTATCCTAAATCGATGAGCGCGACCAGCTCCAGAGTGCCGCCGCGGCGGGTCGGGCACAAGGGCGCAGCGCACCTCGCGCCCGGCAACACACTTGCCTCCTTTGAGGCCGCCGTGCGCGCCGGCGTCGACATGATCGAGTTCGACGTCCTCAGCGAGCGCCCCGACGGGACTGGGCGGCTGCTGCTCGCGCACGACTACGGCGCGCTCGCCGGTGCGGCGGCGCCGCTCACCCTGGAGCAAGGTCTCGAGCATCTCGCGAGTAGCGCCTACACGGGGATCGAGCTGGATGTCGACGTCAAGCTCCCCGGTTACGGCGGGCGTGTCGTGCACGCGCTGCGCGAGAGCGGCATGATCGCCCGCGCGCTCGTGAGCAGCACCTACCCGGAGGACCTGGATGCGATGCGCGCGATCGAGCCCACGCTGCGTGTCGGCTGGTCGCTGCCGCGCGCAAGGCGCGACTACACCGAGAGCCCCCTGACGATTGCACCGGCGCTCGCGATGCTCGCGGGCCTGCGCGCGTGGTTGCCGCGCCGCGCTCGCGCGGTGCTGCGCTCAGGGCGCTTTGACGCGATCATGGCGCACTGGCGCCTGGTCACCGCCGCGCTTGTGCGCGCCGTCGCCGACGGCGGCGGGGAACTGTACGCCTGGACCGTCGACGACGCGACCCAGATGGACCGCCTCAGCGCGCTTGGGGTCGACGGGATCATCACCAACGACCCTCGTCTGTTCGCGGCGCGACCGTGAGCGCTACGGCAGTTCGCAGGTCGCGGCGTTGAACCCCTTGGGTTCGTCGCCCGCGAGGCTTTTGTGCCCGGCGGTCGTCGGGAGCGTGACCGAGCGCAGCGTGTGACCGGCGTGGTGCCACTGGAACTCGACGAGTCCGCGCAGCATGAAGGCGGTGGTGGTCGGCTTGAAGGTGAAGCTGTGGCCCGCCTGTCGGGTGGCTCCGGCGGAGCCGACGAGCACGAAGCCTGAGTCCGCGCTGATGCCGATGTTCTGCCACGTGTGCACCGAGGCATCGTAGTTCTGGACGAGGAAGCGCATGTACAGGGTGTCGTGCCGGTGCCCGTCGCCAGGCATCGAACCGCGGACGCCGATCGTGTAGGGGTGGTGTGGGGTGTTGCAGAGATTGACCGTCGCCCACAGGTCGCTGGACTTCGAATGTCGGGCGCTCGTAGACGTCCGTGCTGCGGCGGGAGAGGACCACGGCGCCGTGAAGGGCAGCGTTGCCAGAAGCAGCCCGACAACCAGAGTCACCCTCAAACGCATCGCCTCCATCTGAGTGACGATAGCGCCGGTGCGAGGTCCTGGCGACGCCTCTGTGCTATTCCCTGCGATGTGGCCGTTCCGAGCTCAGCGGAAGTCGTGGAGCTGCTCGCGCGCGTGCCGATCTTCTCGACGCTCGAAGACGAGGACCTGCGACGCATCGCGCAGCTCGCCGTGCCGCGTAGCTTCGACGCGGGCCAGGTCGTCTTCCGCGAGGGGGACGCCAGCGACACTTGCTACGTCGTGCACACCGGGCATACGCGGGCGGTGCACCAGCACGGCGACGGGCGCATCTTGACGCTCGCGACTTTTGGGCCGGGGGACATCTTCGGCGAGCTCGCCCTGTTCGAGGACGAGCTGCGTTCGGCCACAGTCGAGGCGCTCGAGCCGACGAGCGTCGTCGCGGTTCTGGGGCCAGACATGCGCAGGCTGATGAGCGAGCACGCCGGGATCGCCCTGCGCCTCGTGATCGCGCTTGGCCGGCGCTTGCGGGAGACCAACGAACGCCTGGCACGTCGCTCGTTTCAGAGCGTGCAGAGCCGTGTCGCGGCCGTGCTCGGCGAGCTCGTAGTGCAGACCCACGCAGCGGGCGATGACGTCGCTGGCGCCGGTGGCAAGGATGTGACGATCACCGCGACCCAGGCAGACCTCGCCAAGCTCGCGGGCACCTCTCGCGAGTCGGCGAGCCGCTTCCTCGCGGTGCTGGAGCGCGCAGGTGTGATCTCCCAGGGCCGCGGACGCCTAGTCGTGCACGACCCCGATGCGCTTGCCGCGTATGTCTTCTGAGCGCGCGCACGAGGAGCGCTCGGCCGGTGGCGTCGTGGTGCGCGGCGAGCAGGCGCTCGTGATCGTTCCGACGCGGCGCGCGGCCGACGGCTCGCGAGTGCTCGGACTGCCGAAGGGGCACATCGACCCCGGCGAGACCGAGCTGCAAGCGGCCACACGGGAGGTGCGCGAGGAGACCGGTGTGCATGCCGAGTTCGTGAGCGAGCTCGGAGAGGTGCGCTACTGGTACAGCCGCGGTGGGCGCTCGGTGCCCAAGAGCGTCGTGTTCTACCTATTCCGCTATGCGGGCGGCGACCCCGCCGATCACGACGACGAGGTCGAGGAGGCGCGCTGGATGGACCTGCGCGAGGCGCGCGAGGCGCTCACATACGCGGGCGAGCGCGAGATCGTCGGTCGAGCGCTACAGGCCCTGGACCCTTAGAGGGTGGGGCGTTACGGGCCGTCTCCATCAGATAGCCTGCAACGCGTGCAGGTCCTCAACTTCTACTCCACGATCTTCGCCGACGAGCTCAAGCGCGGGCGCAAGACCGCGACGATCCGCCTTGGTGACAAGTCAGACAAGTACCGCAAGAACCAGCTCGTCCTGATCACGATCGGTTACCAGTACTCTCCGCGCGAGCGGATCTTCGAGGCGGTCATCGACCAGGTCGAAGTGACCCGCTTGGGCGATCTCTCTCCGCGCGACATCAAGCACGACAACCCCGAGTTCCGCCGGCACGAGGAGCTGATCCACTTCCTCGAACAGATCTACGGGCGTGAGGTCTCGACGCAGGACACGGTCACGGTTGTGCGCTTCTCCCAGATCGTCGACAAGCCCGTCGGGATGACCGAGGCCATGAAGGGCTTCGGCGGCGCGCAGAATTAGCCGTTGGCACTCTGCTTGCTAGAGTGCCAATCGAAGCGTCAAATTCTCGATAGTGGAGGTTTCGACAAGATGAAGCTCAAGCCCCTGGGCGATCGTCTGATCGTGCGGGCGATCGAGGAGGAGGAGACCACTGCAAGCGGCCTCGTCCTTCCCGATACAGCCAAGGAGAAGCCGCAGAAGGGCAAGGTTCTCGCCGCAGGCGACGGCCGGATCGACGACGGCGGCAAGCGCATCCCGCTGGACGTCAAGGAGGGCGATGAGGTCCTCTACAGCAAGTACGGCGGCACCGAGATCAAGGTCGACGGCGAGGACCTGCTCGTGTTGCGCGAGTCCGACGTCCTCGCCAAGGTGGCTTAAGGAGAAGACATGGCACACAAGGAGCTCAAGTACGACGCGGCGGCGCGCAAAGCCCTCGAGGCAGGCGTCGACGCGGTCGCCAACGCTGTGAAGGTCACACTCGGCCCGAAGGGCCGCTACGTGGTGCTGGACAAGAAGTTCGGCGCCCCCACGATCACCAACGACGGCGTCACGATCGCGCGTGAGATCGAGGTCGAGGACGTCTTCGAGAACCAGGGCGCCCAGCTCGTCCGCGAGGTCGCCACCGCGACCAACGACGTCGCCGGCGACGGTACGACGACCGCGACGGTGCTCGCTCAGGCGATCGTCCGTCAGGGCCTCAAGAACGTCGCGGCCGGCGCTAATCCGCTGGCGCTCAAGCGCGGCATCGAGAAGGCCGTCGACCAGGTCGTCGCGAACATCGCCTCGCAGTCCAAGGCGGTCTCGGGCAAGGAGCAGATCGCGCGCGTCGCGACGATCTCCGCCGGTGACGAGGAGATCGGCGACGTGATCGCGGACGCGATCGAGAAGGTCGGCAAGGACGGCGTGGTCAACGTCGAGGAGGGCCAGACGTTCGGCATGGACCTCGAGTTCACCGAGGGCATGCAGTTCGACAAGGGCTACATCTCGCCCTACATGGTCACCGACCAGGACCGC
>DASXOX010000080.1:0-27794 GCA_036493975.1 Solirubrobacteraceae bacterium | reverse complement strand
AGAGCTGATGGTCCGTGTCGGCCCGGATGCCTCCGATGAAGCGCTCGCTCGACCTCACACGCGCATCGTCGACATGACCGGCCGGCCGATGAAAGGCTGGATCCTCATCGCCGCGGAGGGATTCGCGACCAAGCGTCAGCTCGGCGCCTGGGTATCGCGTGGCGTGGCGTTCGCCCAGACCCTCCCAGCTAAGGGGTAGCCCGTGCCCGTCGACGTGGAGAGCCTGATCGAGATCTCCCGGCCGCGCGATGAGGTTGCCGCCTATGCATGCGACCCCGATAACGCAACCGCCTGGTACGAAAACATCAAGGCGGTCCAATGGGAGTCGCCCCGACCGCTCGCAGTCGGCTCGCAGATCGCGTTTGTCGCCGAGTTCCTCGGCCGACGCCTCGTCTACACCTATGAGGTGACAGAGCTCGTTCCCGAGGAGCGGTTCGCGATGCGCACCGCCGAGGGGCCATTCCCGATGGAGACCACCTATACGTGGGAGGACACCTCTGGCGGTGCTACCCGAATGGCGCTGCGCAACCGAGGCGAGCCCGCCGGCTTCGCCAAGATCGCGGCTTCCGTATTGGTCCTCGCGATGCGGCGAGCCAACCGCAAGGACCTACGCCGCCTGAAGCAGATTCTAGAGCGCCAGGCTGTTCGCGGCAGCGGATAGCGGTTGGCGCCGCGCTTCTACGCTTGGGTGATAGCCGTCGTGGTTGATGGGCTTTGACGCTATTGGACGTCAGACTTCAGCCACGCCGACCACCAGCGGGCGCACGAATGGCGGCGCCTTCTCGAGCGTGCCGTGCTCGAGCTTCTCGATCGAGAAACCGGCGGCCCGGATCGAGTCGAGCGTCGGACGGTTGCAGTCGCAGTGAGCGACGATGTTGTTGATGCGGTTCATCCTGTCCTGCAACCGAGCCAGCCGCGGTTCGTCGGAGCGGATGTGCTCCATGAACAGCAGCCGACCGCCTGGGCGCAGAACTCGCCGCAGCTCCCTGAGAGCGCGTGGTTGGTCATCGACGGAGCACAGCACGAGCGTCGAGACGGCAGCGTCGAAACTGTCGTCCTCGAACGGAAGGTCTTCGGCCGGTGCGCGCAACAGCTTCGCGTGAGGGGCGTGCTCATCGACGCGCTGTTGCAGTTGGCGGATCATCGGTCGGCTAGGCTCGGTGAGCGTGAGTGTCCTCACGCCATCGCCGTAGTAGGGCAGGTTGGCGCCGGTGCCCCCGCCGATCTCGATCACGTCACCGTGCACGCCGTGAATCAGCGCCTGCCGGTGCGCCGACAGGCACGCCTTCTCGGCCTTCGCGCTGAAGCGATCGTACATCCGCGCGAAGATCCGCTCTCCGATACTCATAACGATCTCCTCTGTGTCGTATTCACGGTGCCTCCCAGTGTCGTTCGGGTACGAGCAGGCTACGTCTGGACGCGGATCTGCGCATGAGGCGTTTCCCCTATCTTCAGGGAGCGTCGGGCTCCTTCTCTGGCAAGGTCATCACCGACCCCCGCACTCGTTTGACCTACGAAAGGACCACCACGACCGATGCCGATCCCCGACTCGATCTCCGCGTTCATCGACGCCCAGGCCGCGCGCTCGCCCATCTCCTACGACGACCTGCGTGTCGTCGTCTTCAATGGCACCACCAAGCGCTCGCCCGAGCCAAGCCACACGGATGGGTTGCTGGCAATCCCTCTCAGGATCTTCTCGGCGCTCGGCGTGCGCTGCGATCAGGTGCGCACCGTAGACCGGACGATACCCCCGGGCCTTTGGCGCGACATGCGTGAGCACGGCTATGACCAGGACGAGTTCCCCGACATCTATCGGTCGCTCGTCGAGCCCGCCGACATCCTCCTACTGGCCGGGCCGATATGGCTGGGCGATCAGAGCTCGCAGACGCGCACGATCATCGAGCGCCTGTACGCGTACTCCAGCGAGATCAACGACCTCGGCCAGTGGGCGTACTACGGCAAGGTCGGAGGCGTGCTGACCACCGGCAACGAGGACGGCGGCAAGCACGTCAGCGCCCAGGTCCTGTACGCCCTGCAGCACATCGGCCTGACCATACCTCCGCAGTCCGACAGCTATTGGGTGGGCGAGGCTGGCCCGGGCCCGTCCTACCTCGATGAAAAAGGCGGTGGACAGCAAAACGCCTGGACGACCCGCAACACTGTGTTCATGACCTGGAACATGCTGCACCTGGCGCGCATGCTCAAGGACGGCGGCGGGATCCCGGCATACGGCAACTCCACCCGCGACTGGAACCTCGAGCGGAGCGCGCACCCAAACCCCGAGTACCGTTGAACTCGCCGCGACAGGCGTGCAATCGGCATCCTGCGCCGTCACGCGGTATGCCAACGCGAGCCCGGCCGCGGGGTTCAGGCCAAGAGCAGGGCTCGTCCGGTGCCCTGAAGCGTCTTTGTCACCTCGCGCTCGGAAAGACCGGCCTGGCGCAACTCGCGGAAGGTCTCGTAGCTCGTCAGCACCAACAGCAGGGCGACCGCACGGGGCTCGCTGGTGCCCGACGGTAGCCGCCCCGCCGTGCGCAGGCGGCGCGCCAGCCGCTCGAGCTCGCCGCGACGATCCGCACGCTGGCGGTCGACCAAATCCCGGGCGGCGGGATCAATCGCTACCACACCGTAAAGCTGGCTGAGAACCGCATCCTCCGAGGACCAGAAGCGGACGCTGTTGGAGATGGCCTCCACAAGCGCGGCGTCGGCGTCGGCGAGCTCGACGACCTCCCTGACCGCGAGCAGCGCGGGATTCACGGCGAACGTGTCGCAGATCGCATCGACCAGCTCCATCCGCGAGCGGAAATGCTGGTAGAGCGTGGCGCGAGCGATACCCGCCCGGTCGGCCACCTCCTCGACGGTGGACTCGTGGAAGGCGCCCTCGGCGAGCAGTTCTCGTACGGCCACCATGATCCGCTCGCGCGTGCGATCGGACTTCGCCGTAGAACGACCGCGAGCGCGGTAGGCACGAGGCGGCATAGACACAAAGTCTAGACACCAGATCTCAACCTTGCTAGCGTCCTGAATTGGACGTATTGTCTAGACTCATTATCTACTTCCGAGAGGAGTTTGCGATGGACACCAGGCCGGTTGATCGTGCGACGGCCGCGCGAATCGAGGCCGCCGAGGCCCGCGCTTGGGTCGACTGCTACGCGGCGGCTCCAGCCGAATTTGCAGCGCAGGCCGGTCTTCGCTCGCGGGAGGT
Source organism: Solirubrobacteraceae bacterium (assembly GCA_036493975.1). Classification (GTDB taxonomy): domain Bacteria; phylum Actinomycetota; class Thermoleophilia; order Solirubrobacterales; family Solirubrobacteraceae; genus Palsa-744. The sequence goes on along the minus strand of DASXOX010000080.1, from coordinate 24,589 downwards.
CGAAGGCACAACCGTTCTCAGCTGGGCCGCCAGCGGCCGTCGCTACTTCAGCCGGACCATCGGGCTTGGGGTCGGCCGGCCGGCGAGACCCGAGACGATCGACGAGATCATCCGCGGCTACGAGCGGGACGAGATCTCGATGTTCCTACTGCAGTCACTGCCACATTGCGAGCCTGTGGAGTACGAGGATTGGCTGCACGAGCGCGGGCTCGAGGCGTTCGACGCCCAGGACCGAGTGATCCGGGGACCCGAGCCCTATGCAGCCTCCAGCGGCCGCGCGCACAGCCACGGACTGACCGTCGAAGCGGTGACCGCAGACAGCGCGAACGAATGGGCGGAGTTTCTGCAACGGGTGTATCGGCTAGATACCGGCACATGGCTGCAACACCTGGTGGGCCGCCCGGGCTGGTATCCCTACCTAGCCCGCGAAGACGATGAGATCGTCGGCGCCCGGACGATGTTCATCGGTGCCGACCGATTCGCGTGGCTAGGGATGGATGGGCCCGTTCCCGGGCTCACAACAGATGACTACGAGCCCGACGCCGCCATCTGCAAGACCATCGTGCAAGACGGCCTCGCCCGCGGGGTGCGATGTTTCCTAGCTGACATCGAGGCGCCCTCGGACACGATGGACACCCCAGCCTACAAGTCCTTCGGCCGGCTTGGCTTCCGCCGGCCATACGTGCGACATCACTACGGGAAGAGGTGAAATTTACGGAGACGCGGGCTCGGCCTCGGGCAGGAGTCCGTGCCGGGTCGCGAAGAAGCTCGCGCCGGCGCGGTTGGTGGCGTCGATCTTCGTGTAGATGTGTTCGACGTGGTTGCCGACGGTCTTCGGAGAGATCACCAGCCGTTGCGCAATCGCCTTGTTCGAGAGACCTCGTGCGAGCAGCCTGAGCACCTCGATCTCGCGCTGGGTCAACCCTGCCGGGCCTTCCCGCCGCCGCGGGACGCGATGGCCGGCGACAGCCAGCACAGCGTCGACGCAAGCGCCGTCCAAGCGACCCGCCGTAACTTCTCGGCGTAGTTCGCGTGCTGCGTCCGCGGGCTCACGTGCGGGGCGATGTGGCCGCGGCTCGCACATCGCCTGGTAGGTGTCGGCGGCGCCGATGAGCAGCGCGCCGCGGTCGATCGTGGCGCCCGAGAGGCGCCGCGGATATCCAGACCCGTCGAGACGCTCGCGGTGCTGAACCGCGAGCCGGCCGAGCGGAGCCAGCGCCGCGGACTGCTGGAGCATGCGCTCGGTCAGGTAGGGGTGAAGCCGAACTCGCTCCCACTCGCCCGGGCCGAGCGGCCCGCGCTTATCCCAGATCGAATTGGAGATGCCCAGCCGGCCGAGATCGTGCACGATGCCCGCTCGATAGAGCCTCAGCACCTCGCTGTCCGGCAGACCCAGATCGCGCGCGGCCGCTCTGACAAGGTCAGCCACCGCGGAGGCATGACCGAGTGTGTAGGGCGACTTCAGATCCACGAAGTTTGCGATCGCGAGCAGCGCCGCGTCGAGCTCCTCGCCGGCGAGGACAGGCGCGAGAGCGGGCTCCGTCGCAATCACCGTGTCCCAGGTCGCGATCTCCTCCAAGCCCACCAAGACATCCTCCGCGCCAGTACTCAACAGGCGTGCGATCTCAGGATCGAACTGCTTGCCGCTGCGCCGCACCGCCAGCGACCGTGCGGCCCGCACCCCGCCGACGCGGTAGGCAACCTCCGCGAACTCGGCGATCTGCGCGATCCGTGAAGCGATCGGGATCTGCTCGCCACGAAGCGCCCCCGGCCAGCCTTTCCCGTCCCAGGTCTCGTACGCAGACTCCAGGGCGTCGAGGACCGCGTCGGGCAAACCGAGCTCCTCTGCCAGCGCGCGCGCCAGTTTCGCGTGCTGGGTGATCATGCCATCCAGATCGCGGTGCCCCGCGAGGGCGAACTCCAGCCCGATACGGAAGCGATGCAGCGGCGAGTTGCCGGCGCCCAGCATACGCATCGTCGAAGCCGCGGCCCGCACGCTGCGGAACTCGTAGTCGTACTTGTGCGACTTCAGCGCGATGTCGTCGCCGAACCACTTCGCCTGCTCGTGCGCATCGGAGTGGCAACCGACACCCACCAGCAGAGCGACGTAATAGACGACCGCGCGCTGCTCCTCACCGAGCCCGAGTCGCTCTCCCAGCCGCAGCGCGATCATGCACTGGCGCAGAACGTGCTCCATCGGCTGGCCGAAGCCCAGATCGATGCCCAGCGAAAGCGCCCCGACAAGCTCGGCGAGACGAATCTCTTCACGATCCAGCTCCCCGGCCATCAACGAAGAGTAACCCCACCCAGCGAAACCTGATTGCCACATTGGCGAGACAGACGCGCTCTACGTGACACCGCGCCGTACCGGCTCCTGCCGTTTCGCCTATCGTGAAACCATCCTGTCCAGGCCGAGAGCTGGCCGCCGCGCACGCCGAGGGTGACGACATGGCGTGCCAGCTGGTGACGACGTGGGCAACCGCGACAACGAAGGGAGAGTCTGATGGACATCTTCGAGGTCAAGCAGAAGGAGACCCTCGGCAGGGAGGAGGTCGCGGAGCGCCTGCGGCTCCTCGCCGACATGCTCGCTCGTAGCAACGACTTGGAGTTTGACCGCGGCGGAATGCATTTCACTGTTCGCGTCCCCGATCAGCTTCAGCTCAAGGTCGAGCTCGAGGTGGAGACCGACGAGCGCGAGCTCGAGATCGAGCTGAAATGGTGATGGCGGCGCGTATCGGCAGGTAGAGCGCTCCTGTCGACAAGATCCGGTCGCAACCGAGCTTCTTAGGCAAGTATCGCGTCCACCACGTCGAGCAGCACGCGACCAGCAGCGTGATCGTCCGTGTCCAAGCCCGGGTTGTAGATGGTGACGTCCATGCCCGCGATCAGCCCGCTGCTCACCAGCGGATGGGCAAGGCCGACCACTTCGCTCGGCGTCAGGCCGCCATTCAGACGCCAGTCGACCGCTGGCATCAACTCGTCGTCTAGGCAGTCAGCATCGAGATGGAGCCATACCCTGTCAACGCTCGCGGCGGTCAGGAAGGCCGCCGCGTGGTTGGCTGCATCCTCGACACCGACAGCGCGAAGCTCGCCCAGGTTACGGACGAGCATCGGCTCGCGGTAGACGTCCCGGCTGCCGTCGCGCAGTTGTAGGGCGCGATCGCGATGCCCGTAGACCACACACGCCCGGGCCGGCACGAGGGGCCGACGCCCCTCCAGGTCCGAGATCACGTCGGGACCGTGACCGGTCGCGATCCACAGGTCGCTGTCGGACAACTCACCCGTGCCGTCCGGCAAGTCCCAGAAGTCGGTGTGACCGTCGAGCAGCACCAATCCGGCCGAGCCGAGCCGCCGCAGCGCAAGCAAGCATCCCAACAGGACGCTGTCATCTCCACCCAACACGACCGGGAACTCGCCCGCATTGAGGATCCGACAGACGTGATCGGCCTGCTCGATCGCAAGCGTGGCCACGGCCCGCACGTTGCGCGCTCCGAGCTCCGGGTCGCGCTCCTCGTCAAACGCCGGAGCGCGCACAGCAGAGGCGACCGGCGCGTCTATTCGCTCGGCGAGTCCCAGCGCAAGCAGAACCGCGCCCAGCCGCTCAACACCCCCGGGCCGCAACCCTAGGTTGGTTTCGACATGCAGAATCCGGGGTCGCAGCATCACACACGACGATACGCCCAGCGCACATCTCGGTCAACAAAACGCAATGTGGAGTCGGCGATGCCTCGCGCCTCCCGTGCGAAAGACCGCAGAACGGCCAAAGTGAACTCACATCGAAGACGCCACCCCCGTGCCCCTCGCCGAGGCGGCATTTCCCTACGCCTGCGCATCGAGAACCCCACACACCGTCGCAAGCGAGCGACGAGTCGCCGTCCACTACCGTGACAGCGATGCGACTGGTCGAGCTGAACAGGCTCTCGGAGTCCTCCTGGGACGAACTCGTTGCATGCGAGCATGAGCCGTTCGGTAGCATCGGCGAAAAGCTGGTCTGGCGCGAGAAGACTCGTAACATCGGCGTACGCGACGACGGCGGCTATCTAGTGGCCGCCGCCGGAGTCGTCCTAGCCGAAGTGAAGGTCGGACAGGAACCCTCCTTCGAGGTCGCGGGACTCGGCGGTCTGATCGTGACCCGCAGCGCGCGAGGGCATGGGCTGGCGAGCCTGCTCTGCAAGCGTCTGCTCGAGATCGCCAGCGAGCTCGAGGCCCGGCGGGCGATGCTCTTCTGCAGGCCGAAGCTCATGCCCCTCTACGAAAAGTTCGGCTTCGTTGAGATTGACGAGCCGGTATGGGCCGACCAGCCCGGCGGCCGGATCGAAATGCCGCTGCCAGCAATGTGGAGCGCGCTCAGCGGCGACACCAGCTGGCCCCCCGGACCTGTTGAGTTGCTGGGAGAGCCCTTCTGAGACCTAGCTCCTAGCCTGCCCTTTCAACACGATCCTGCTTGTTTCGCCTAGCTCGCCAAAGCTACCCGGCGGGGGCCCCGCCCCTTCGGATTCGCCTTCACAGGTTTCTCGGTCTTCTCTCGCCGCGCGGTTGAGGTGTTCGTTCATGAGGACCTTGCCTCTCGGTGAGTACACAAGAAGCTCTTCGGGGCGACTGGCCGAAGCCAGATAGACCAGCAGCCCGCCGGCGTGCAGGCTTCTCGGAATACTGACGCGGCGCATTGGAACGAGCTTGCCGGCGATCTTTGCCATCACCGTGTCACGCGACTGCGTGAGCAGACCGTAGAAGATCGAGTATTCGTGCGGATAGCAGCCGGCGGAGATTTCCGAGTCTAGGGGCGTCGTGCGCTTGCCAGGTACCGCATACGATCCGAATGGTCCTTCGCTCGGACCTTCTTCTTCGCCTTCGGCGGAACTCACCAACCCTGCCCCCGTTTCCAGCTTCAACTGGGTGTGGACACGACCGAAGAGCCGGTACCGTTCACCGAAAATCGAGAAGCTCGGCCCCTGTGGCGTACTTCCGCTGACAAGCGTGCGCTTCCCACCTTGCAGGTATTTCAAAGGGTGCTTGGAGCAGCCAACGATCCGCCGCAGCTTCAGCACCCGCAACTTGTGTCCGTGAGCGTCACGCTCGGTCAGCGACACCGGAACAGAAGAGGGACCACGCACAGCCTGGTAGTAGAAGGCGTCTGGACCGCCCAAACGGCGCGGCACGAACACCGGGCGCGAGACGACCTGAGTGCCATTGCTCATGCGCAGGTCCACTGTGCGCGTGACTGACGGCACCTCAGCCTTGATCTTCAAAAGCCCTTCGCTGCAATTGATACTGGGCTCTTCCGAGGCCCTCCGGTGAGGCACCAGACAAACCTCCCGCCCAGTACTTGCGAGCAGCTCCAAGAGTCCCGGTTTGGCTTCATGGGCTCCCCTCACTTCCACGCTCGACTTGCACCCACGCGCCGGACCGCCCTTTGTGCGTTCGAGCCAGACCGTGTACCGGGTCCCAGCCGCAGTGCGTCCCGCACCGATCTCGATGGAGGATTTTGATTCGTGAGAGATCGGTTTAGGTCTTTCTTCGCGTTTTGCGCGGGCCGTCAAGCCGAGCGCAACTTCTACACGCCTGCGCGCGCTGTCGATGGAGTTGGCAATCGTCTTCGCCATCCGCGACTCCAGCTGGGCGGTCCTGCGTACAAGCGCCCTGTCGGCGGGTGTCTCCCCGAGAAATGTGGATTCGATCACGGACTGTGCGGCCAGATCTCTGAAAAACCTGGCAAGTTCGGTTTCGCGCTTCAGCGCAATCGCTCTGCTGGTCGGGGAGAGTGTGCGGTAGCCGCTACCTGCCCAAGCCTCCATATCAGCGCATACGTCTGTGCTTGCAACCTTTTGGCCTTCTTCCAATGCCATCGTCTGCGCATGGACGACCTGCGACAACGCCGGATCGCCTTGTGGCAACGCCTTGAGCTTGGCTAGGAGAGCTATCACCGCTGGTCGCCGTGCTTCCTGCTCTGCGGAGGCAAGCTCCGAAGCAAGCTCCTCTTCCAGATCGCTCAACTGTGTCCTTTGCCGTTTTCCTTCACCTCGCTGACGCGCCGTACGCGGCAGGATGGGCGACCCAACTTCGATCTCGTTTTCTTGGGGAGCTCCGACGAGCGCACCTGGACAGTCGCCGGCGATCGTGCCCGCGGCGCCTTCGTACGCACCCACAAGAGCAGGCGCGGCTTCAGCGATGGTCTGAACGTAGCCGTAGATATCGAGGAGATATGCGTGCACAGCAGCGCGATCCGCTGGAGTGTCCGCGGCGCGGCGCGACCCGGCCGACGCAACACCAGGGGCCATCGCATAGACGGCCGCAGCGACAAACACAATCGCCGAAACCTTCTCGTATCCCCTCCGCGGCGACAAACCGTGGGCAGCCTATAGCAGACTGGCACCGCATCGCCGTGTGACCGGAACTTTTCCGACGAATCGTCAAGCATCACGGGAAACTCCCCACCCGATCGATGGTCGCTTGGTGACGATCGCGCGCTCACGGCGATGATCGCCGTGCCAAGGCCGCGCGCGGGGTAGGTGAGTGGGATCCCGAGAGTCGCGTGTCGGGCTTGCAGCGTGCGGGCGATCGCGTCCGCCATCTCGCTTTGACGCTTGACGTAGGCACAGCGGACGGAGTCCTCGCGGATCGCGAGGGTAGGACACAACCTGCTTCCGGAACGGCTGCTCGGCCTGCCGTTCGACTACCTCGACCTCGCGCTCCTCAACCGCATCCCGTGGCCGATCGTGCGCGGGCTAACACAGGCGCTGCTGACGTCCTCGCCCGCGGCACCGAACCGCGGCGAGCTGCCCAAGCCCTCGTTCTCGGTGCTCGAGCACCGCTGGCCGGTGCTCGCCACGCCGAACATCAGGCGGGCGCTGGCGCAGCGCACATTCTCGCTGCGACCCGGCGTGGAGCGCCTGGACGGCGAGCGCGTCGCCTTCGCGGACGGCAGCGAGGAGGCCTTCGACGCGATTGTTTTCGCGACCGGTTATCGCATCAACTTCCCGTTCCTGCCCGAGCCGCTCGGGCGAGGCCGTGCGATCGAGTTCCCCATGTATCGCCGTGTCCTCTCCCCGCACGCAGAGAATCTGGCGTTCATCGGCATCCTCGACGCGGGTGCCGGCCGCCTACAGATCACCGAGACACAGGCCAAATGGCTCGGCGCGTCGCTCGCAGGGCACATCGAGATCCCCGATCGCGACACCATGTGGAGGGCGATCGACGCGTGTGGGGAGCGGCGCACACGACAGCGCTATGGCAGCTCCGGCAGGCACACCGTGCTGTGCGATCGCCACGCCTACCTGCACGTGCTCGAACGCGATCTCGCCACCGATCGTCGAGCCCGCCGGATCGATTAATGCTGGGATACTGAGTTATGGGTAGGTGGTCGCCGTCCATTCGCTCGGGCACGCTGAGGGTTCTGCGCGTGAGCATTTGGACATGCGCCGTACTCATATGGACCGCTGGTCTGGTGTACGCAGGATCTGGAATGGCGATGCCGCCGCCACCTCCGCCGCAACAGGCGGTCGCGGTGCTCGGCGGAAAGAGGGTCGTCTGGTTCGACGATGGGCCGATTCTCCTAAAGGGCTTCGGTTCGGGAAGCACCAGTCTCGGCGTAGCCTCGCAACAGCTGCCCCAGATGGCTTCTTCGGCCAGCGCCGTTGCGCTGGTGGGGCAAAGCCAGCGAGAGTTCATCGGCGGGGTGCCGCCCGCCCCGTTGCGAGCGATCCCGCAGCCGAAGCCCGTGAGCGGCGGCGGATGCGGCAAGTGGCAGCCGGCCGCCGAACCCCTGGGCGATTTCGTGGTCGTAGCAGACGACCTAGTGACGGCCGGACGCGCGACGTGCCCGCCGGGAGCGAGCGCGACACGTCAGCCGCTCTTCGCCAGGGACTTGCGCGGCGGGCACTGGCGTGTGCTGCGTTGGCTCACCGGAAACGCGCCGCCGATCCTTGCCGCTGAAGGCAAAAGGCTTGCTGTCGGTGTCCAATACACAGCGGGCACGATGAGGCTCCTTGTCATCGACATTCGCGATGGCCACACCGACTCCCACTTCGATACTTCCGACGGATACCTGGCCTTCGCCGGGTCCAATCGTCTGGTGCTGTCGGCGCCGCACGAAGCGGATGGGCAGGCCGTTGCGCTCGGGCCGCGTATGCGCCTCGGGAACGGCACCTACAGCAGTGGCGGGGACTCTGGGGGGCCCTTCCGTCTCTCGCTGTACTCCACCAAAGGCCGGCGCATCGCACGACTGGGGTCCTCTGAGGAACCGCCACTGGTCTCGGGCAACCACTTCATCACAGACGAAGGCAACAACGGCGAAGAGGTTCTCTCGGTCCATGACATTCGGGGCGGCGCACCGAAGACCGTGATCGGCTTCAACGCGCCAGCCCGGGCTTTGGTGACGCTCGCATTCCGATGGCCGATGCTGGTCACCGTGGAGACGACGAGCACACCCTTGCTTCCCCGCGAAGTGCGCTGCTGGACCGGCAGCTACGGTCCGGCGGGCCAACCGTTCCTTGGAACTTTCGACCTAGCGCGCGACGAACCGTTCATGCCAGCACCGGTGCTCGTGAGCATACGACCAAGCGAACCGCTGACAGACTGTGGACCAGCCCCACCTTGACCCGGCGCGAGCGGATGCGCTATCACGATTCGAGTTGTGGCAAGCTGCCGAAGCTCGGTCATCTGGTTCTGGTGAATCTCGTCGAGCGCGACAAGCAGCCCCGCACCAGAGCCACATTCGGCCCCATGAAACAAAGCGGCGGACGAGATTCGAACTCGCGACCCCGAGCTTGGGAAGCTCGTGCTCTACCAACTGAGCTACCGCCGCGCTCCCCACAGATCTTACGCGCTCCCGCGACCCCACCTCCCCCTCCCCCTCTACCCTTCCAATCGTCGTGAAACGCCTGCTCGTCCCCGTCCTCGCGTCCGTCTGCGGCGCCGCCCTGCTGGGCCTGCTGATCTACGGGGTCTCCCATCAGGCCGCCAGCCGCACCCTCGACGAAGCCGTCGCCCTGCGCCATTGGCCGCCGGCGCCCGAACCCAGGCACTCGCTGCCGGCGTTGAACGGGGACGTCCGCGCCGACCTCGCCTCCTACGCCGGCAAGCTCGTCGTCCTCAACTTCTGGGCCTCGTGGTGCGAGCCCTGCGAACAGGAGGCCCCGATGCTCGAGCGCGCCCAGCGCGTCCTCGAACGCCACGACGCGACCGTGCTCGGCGTCACCTACAAGGACATCACCTCCGACTCGCTGGACTTCGTGCGCCGCTACCACCTCACCTACCCCACCCTGCGCGACGCGACCGGCGACTTCGCGCAGTCCTACGGCACCGACCAGTTGCCCGAGAGCTTCGTCATCAACCGCTCCGGCAAGATCGTCGCGATCTCGCGCGGCGAGGTCGACGAACGGTTCCTCGCAAATGCCGTCAGCCTCGCCGAGGGCCCGTCGTGAGCCGCGCACGCAGGCTCCCACCGCCGGCGGCCACCGCTGTGCTCGCGCTCGCCCTGGCGCTCTTGGCGCCCCCTAGCGCGCTTGCGGGTACCTCGTCTGCCGTCCCCGCCGCGCGCGCACACGCGTATGCGCGCGCGGGCGCGCACACACGCGCGGCGGGGTCGATCGCGCCGCGCACAAACCTCCCGGCCGTCGAAAGCCAGGTGATGTGCGTCACGTGCAAGATCTCGCTGAGCGTCGCTCAATCCCCGCAGGCCGACCGCGAGCGCGTCTTCATCCAGCACCTCATCGACGAAGGCCGCACGCTGCCCCAGATCAAGCGTGCCCTTGTCTTCCAATACGGCCCCACCGTGCTCGCGCTCCCCCCCGGCCACGGCTTCGACCTCGGCGTCTACCTCGTCCCCGCCGCCGTCGTGCTCGCACTGCTGGTCACCGTCGCGCTGCTCCTGCCACGCTGGCGCCGCCGCGCGCGCGCCGCGCAAGCCGCGCGTGAGGCCGAGCAAGCCCCGTCGTCCACGCTGAGCCCCGCCGACGCCGAGCGCCTGCAGGCCGATATGGCGCGCTTCGACTGACTACATCTCCGCGGGCGCGGTCACACCCAGCAGGTCCACCAGGCAGCGCGCGATTGTGCGCTGCGCCGCCACACACAGCGCGATCCGCCACGACTCCACTGCCTCGGGCTCCGCGCCCACGACGCGGCAGTCGCGGTAGAACGCCGTGAAGTCCTGCGCGAGCTCCAGGGCGTACGACGCGATCCGGTGCGGCGCGCGGCGCTCGGCGGCCTCCGCGATCTCCCCGCCGAACGCCAGCAGACGCTTGATCAGCGCGGCCTCCGAAGGATGCAGCGCCCCCGCGTCCTGCCCACGCCCGACCTCGGCGAGCGCCGCCGCGACCCGCTCCGCGCCGGCCTTTGCGAGCATCGATGCGATCCGCGCGTGCGCGTACTGAACGTAGTAGACCGGGTTCTCGCTCGACTCCTCCCGCGCCAGGTCGAGGTCGAGGTCGATCGTCGTGTCGTGCGAGCGCGACAGCAGGAACCACCGCGCCGCGTCCACCCCGATCTCCCCCACGAGGTCCTCCAGGGTCACGAACTCGCCCGCGCGCTTTGACATCTGCGCGCGCTCGCCGCGGCGCACGAGGTGCACGAGCTGCATGATGATCAGCTCCAGCTGCTCCGGGTCGCCGCCGAGCATCGCGTAGGCCGCCTTCATCCGCCCCAGGTAGCCGTGGTGGTCGGCTCCCCACACGTCGATCTGGCGCTGGTAGCCGCGCTCGCGCTTGTCCTGGTGGTAGGCGATGTCAGACGCGAAATACGTGTGCTCCCCGCTGGAGCGCACGAGCACGCGGTCCTTGTCGTCCCCGAACTCCGAGCTGCGCAGCCACACCGCTTCCTCGCTGCGATACGTCACGCCACGCTCATCGAGCAGCCCCAGCACGCGCTCGACCGCGCTCGGCGCCCCGCTGTGCAGCTCGCTCTCGTACTTCCACTCATCGAAGTCCACCCGGAACGCCGCCAGCGCCCGCGCGGCGCGATCGACCATGATCGCCACCGCGACGCGCCCCAGCTCGTCGGGCTCACGCGTCGCGGCCCCCTCGATCTCGGCCGCCAGCGGCTCGACGTAGTCGCCGCGGTAGCCGTCCTCGGGGACCGGCTCGCCTTTCGCCAACGCCGCGATCGACTCCCCGAGCTTGCGGATCTGCGAGCCCGCGTCGTTGACATAGAACTCGCGCGTCACCTCGTGGCCGTGGATCGCGAGCAGCCGCGCCAGCGCATCGCCGTAGGCCGCGTTGCGCGCGTGCCCCACGTGCATCGGGCCCGTCGGGTTCGCGCTCACGAACTCCACCAGGATCCGCTCCGGGCGCGCCGCCCCGCCGACGCCGAACCCCTCGCCCGCCGCCAGCACCTCCGCCAGCGCGCCGCGGTACCACTCCGTGCTCAGGAACAGGTTCAGGAACCCCGGACCCGCGACCTCGAAGCGCTCGAGCTTTCCCCCCAGCCGCCCCTGCAGCTCTGCCCCCAGCCGCTGCGCGACCTCACGCGGCGGCGCCCCCAGCGCCGGCGCCAGCAGCAGCGCCGCGTTCGTCGAGTAGTCCCCGAAGTCCGGTCGCGGCGGGCGCTCCAGCGTCACGCCTGCCGGGCCGCCCGAGCGCGCGCGGCCTGCCCGCCCGGCGCCCGGCGCACCGGCCAGGTCCGCCGCCGCGCCGAGCACCGTGTCGCGGAGTTGCTCAATAGTGGTAGGGCTCACCGGCCAGGATCTTATGCGCCCGGTAGAGCTGCTCCAGCAAGACCACTCGCGCGAGCTGGTGGGGCAGCGTCATCCGGCCCAGCGACAGCCGATGGTCGACGCGATCCAGCTCCGGCGCCCCAAACGGGCCGCCAATCACAAACACCACGTCGCGCCCCGAGCCTCGGCGCTCCTCCAGGAACTCGCTGAAGCCGACACTGTCGTAGACGCTCCCCTCGGCCGCGAGCAGCGACACGTACGCATCCCGCGGAACCCGCCGCGAGACGCTCGCCGCGTCACGCGTTTCGATCAGCTCGACGCGCGCGTAGCGCGAGAGCAGCTTGCGATAGTGGGCAACGTCGTCCTCGTAGGGAGCACGCAAACGGCCCTCGCCCAGCACGATCAACCGCACGGGTTGCGATACTAGCCTGGTGAACGATGAAGAATCAGGCGCCGAGCGCCACATAAACATCCACCTCTCCCCCGAGGTAATGGGGGGCGTATACGCGAACTTCGCCAACGTCAGCCACTCCGACTACGAGTTCACGGTCACCTTCGCCCGCGTCGACCACGAGGTCGAGGCCGACGAGGTCCCCGGCGTGGTCGTCTCCCGCGTCAATCTCTCCCCCCGCTTCATGCGCGAGCTGATCGACGCGATGGAGGACAACTACTCGAAGTGGCGCACCCGCGAGGGCATCAAGAACCTGCCCGAGTACGGCGGCGCTGAAGGAGGCAATGAGGAGAAGGGGTAGGCGGCCGAAGGCCGCCGATGGGGTCGCGCTGTCCGGCTCAGCCGCTCGTCCGCACCCCACGCGCGTAGGCCCGCGCGATCCCGATCCGCTCGATCGTCGGCGGATGGGTTCCCATCAGCGCCACTAGCCAGCGCGGAGGATCGGGGTCGATCAGATTCTGCGCCACGATCCTTCGCTCGAAGGACACGAACGGCTCCGGGGCGTCGGTCAACGTCAGCGAGAACGTATCCGCGCGACGCTCCACGGCGCGCGACAGCGCAGAGGCCAGGCTGCCCACGGCGGCGCTCACGAAGCCCAGCGAGAGCACAAGCGCCGGCAGGCTCGCCGCCGACGCCGGTCGCGACCCCGATCGATCCAGGCGCCGCGTGAGCTGCGCCACGGCATACATCCCCGCCGGCGCACTCAGTGCGAGGTGCGCGAGCCCACGCGGGACGTCGCGGTGGCGCACGTGAGCGAGCTCGTGCGCGACCACGAGGCGGGTCTCCTCCAGCGTCAGCTCACGCAGCAGCGTGTCGAACAGCACCACCCGCTTTGTCGCCCCCAGGCCCGTGACGTACGCGTTGGCCGCGGTCGTACGGCGGCTCGCGTCGACCTCGTAGACCTCCCTCACGCTGACCCCGGCGCGCTTCGCGAGATCGAGCACCGCCTCGCGCACCGCGCCCGCCGGCAGCGGCGTGAAGCGGTTGAACAGCGGGTCGAGCACGACCGGGGAAAGGAACGTCAAGGTCCCCGCGCCCGCCACCGCGACGCCCGCCGCCGGCAGCCACCACCCCCGCGGGTAGCGGCGCATCAGCGCGACCCCCAACGGTGCCGCGGCGGCATTCAGCGCGAGCCCCAGCGCACCGCCCTTCAGCAGGTCTCCCGCCCAGCCGCGCCAGCTCTGCGTCGAGAGCCCCGCCGCGCGCGCGCGTACGCGCGCGGCGGCCCGCAGCGGCAATGGCGCCAGCTCGACCGCCAGCGTCAGCCCGACGCCGACCCCCGTCGCCGCTCTCAGCGGGTGGGCAGTGCCGTTAGCCGCCTCAGCGCCCCCCGGCAGTCGCCGCGCACACCGTGCGAACGCCGCGAGGACCCCCGTCTGCACGATCGCGGTGGCCGCGTGCAGCGCCAGTTGCGGGCGGCCGAAGCGCCGCGCGCGTGCGATATCGTCGCTTTCGAAATACGCACTCACGTCGACTGGATCGGGGGCAATCGCGCCCCTTCGCGGCCGCAGGACGAGCACCGCAAGGCGAGCCGCAGCGAGGGAGCCCGCCAGCGCCAGCGGCCACGGCGCGCCCGCTGGCCGCGTGCCGCGGGGTCGTCGCGCGCGAGCTGGTCGTGCGTCGCTGCGGCGGATGCCATCGGATCGACGGAGAGCGCCATTCATACCCTGCAATCATGAAGGTCGCGGTCATCTCCGACATCCACGGCAACCGGCACGCGTTCGAAGCCGTGCTCGAAGCCGTCGCCGCCAGCGACGCACACGAGCTGTGGTGCCTCGGAGATCTTGTCGGCTATGGCGCCGAGCCCGACGCGTGCGTTGAGCTCGCCCGCGAGCACGCCGCGGTGTGCCTTGCCGGCAACCACGATCTCGCCGCGATCGGCGATGTCCCGATCGCGGCCTTCACGCGCGGCGCCGGCCTCTCGGTGCAGTGGACCAAGGACGTAATGCACCCCGAGAACCTCTCCTTCCTAGCGAGCCTCAGCCCCCAGGGTCGCGAGGGGCCCGTGGAGCTCTTCCACGCCAGCCCCCGCGATCCGGTCTGGGAGTACGTGCTCTCCGCGTTGCTCGCCGAGCTGTGCCTGGACCGCCAGAGCCAGCGTGTCGCGCTGATCGGCCACTCCCACGTCGCGCTTGCGTTCGCGCGCGGCGACGGGGAGCTCGCGACCGGCGAGCCCCGCCGCGACGGCACCGAGCTCGATCTCGCCGACGGCGAATGGCTCCTGAACCCCGGCAGCGTCGGTCAACCCCGCGACGGCGACCGCCGCGCGGCCTGGCTGCTGCTCGATCTCGACAACTGGACCGCCTCCTACCGCCGCACCGACTATGACGTCGCCGGCGCCGCCGCCGCGATCCGCGCGGCGCACCTACCGGACTCCCTCGCCGAGCGCCTCGGGTACGGTCAATGAGGATGCGCAACCTCATTCGCCTGCTCCCGGCCGGCCTGCTCGGCGTGGGCGCCGCCGTGCTCGTCTCCTGCGGAAGCTCCGGCAAGGGTCTGATTCCGCTCGCCGACGCCGGTCCGCTGCAGGCCGACTTCCAGGCCGTCCTGCTGGCCGCCCAGGAAGGCAACGGCAACTGCGCCGCCACCGACGCCCAGATCCACAAGACCGAAGAAGACCTGCGCGCCCTGCCCGCATCCGTCGACGGCGGGCTGCACGGAAGGATCGCTGAAGGCGTCACCAATCTCAGCGCTCGCGCGCGCGTCCTCTGCGCGCAGCCGGGCATACAGACCACGACGACCACGACCACCGCGACGACCCCGCCGGCGACCACCACTACTGCGCCCACGGCGACGACCCCTCCGACCGCGACCACCCCGACCGCGACGCAACCCTCAGGCGAAGAAGGCGGAACCCAAGCGCCCGGCCTCGGTGAAGAAGGCACCGGCCAGGAAGCCGAAGGCAACGGGACGGGGAACGGGAACGGCGTCGGCAAAGGCGAAGGCGGGGGCCCCGGCAACGGCGAGGGCGCCGGCGGCGCCGCGCCCGAAGAAGAAGGGGAAATCAACGGCGGCACCGGGGGCGTCAAATGAGCGCCGCCGAGATCGCCGGGCGCTACCGCCTGGAGAGCCGGCTGGGATTCGGGGGCATGTCGACCGTGCACCTCGCCTTCGACCAGCGCCTGGAACGACGCGTCGCGGTGAAGCTGCTCGCCGAGCACCTCGCCGAGGACCCCACATTCGTCTCGCGCTTCCAGCGCGAGGCCCAAGCCGCCGCGCGCCTCGTGCACCCCAACGTCGTGCAGGTCTTCGACTCCGGACTGGACGAGAGCACCGGCCAGCACTTCATCGTGATGGAGTACATCGAGGGCCAATCCTGCGCGGAGATCCTGCGCGACTACGGCTGGACCGAGGTCGACGAAGCCGTCTCGATCGTCGAGCAGGCCTGCGAGGGGCTGCACTACGCCCACCGCCACGGCGTCGTGCATCGCGACGTCAAGCCCGGCAACCTCCTGCGCTCGCGCGAGGGCGTCGTCAAGCTCGCCGACTTCGGCATCGCCAAGGCCACCGAGCAGTCCTCGATCACCCAGGTCGGCTCGGTGCTCGGCACCGCCGCCTACCTCGCCCCCGAGCAGGCCCGCGGTGAGGAAGCCGGCCCCAGCGCCGACCTCTACGCGCTCGGCGTCGTCACCTACCAGCTGATCTCCGGACGGCTCCCCTACGAGGCCGCCTCGCTTACCGAGCTCGCCCTCAAGCAGCAGCGCGAGGAGCCCCCGATGCTCGACACGCTAGTCGCCGCCGTCGGCCCCGAGCTCGCCGACGCCGTCGCGATCGCACTCGCGCTCGACCCGCGCGATCGCTATCGATCGGCGCACGAGATGGGTCGCGCCGTCGCCGACGCCCACCAGGGGATCTCCCCGTCGGAGCCCAGCGGTGCGCGTGGGCCGCAGGCGACCGCCGCCACGACCGTGCTCGCCGCCGGGACCCGTGGGCACGATCCAGTGCCCACGCAGGTCCGCGCAGGGGGCAGGCGCCAGCCGCGTCCGGGGCCCGCGCCGCAGCGCGCACAGCCAGCCGCCCTGGCTCCCTCTCAGCCGCGGCGCCGGGGTGCGCGGCGCCTGTTCGGTGCGCTCTTCGCGGTGTTGCTGCTCGCCGCGGTTGTCGGGGCGATCGTGCTCGCCACCGCGCCGGCATCGACGCGGATCGTGCTGCGCAGCGTCAGTTACAACGATGCTGAAAAAGTCGCCGAAGCGCTGCGGCAGCTGGTTTCGGAAAATACGAAGGAATAGCCTCTTCGGCGTCCTTGGCTAAAGGCGAAAGGCCCGCTCTCGCTGGCCTTTCGGGTAAGAACTGCTGTCCTTTCGGACAGGACGACCGTCACTCGTCCTGCCAGACTTGCAGTCTCATCCGTCGCTTCCAGCTTGCGCGACCGCCCCCGGCGCCGCCCCCGCCCGCAACTCCGCCGCGACCTCCGCCAGCCGCCCAGTCAGGATCGCCGCACGCAGGTCCTCCATCAGCCGCGCGACGAACGCGAGGTTGTGCATCGTCAGCAGCCGCATCCCGGTCAGCTCACTGGAGCGCACGAGGTAGCTGAGGTACGCCCGCGAGAGCCCCCGCGCGCACGCCGGGCACGGGCAGCCCTCAAGCAGCGGCTCAGGGGACTCGCGGGAGGCGCCCTTGGCGAGGTCCAGGCGCCAGCGCGCATCGGGCTCCGGCATGAGCGCCGTGCCGTGGCGCCCGAGGCGCGTAGGCATCGCGCAGTCGAACGTGTCGATCCCGAGCTCTACCCCGGCGATCAGGTCATCGATCTCGCCGATCCCGAGCAGATGACGCGGCAGCGTCTCGTGGGGACCACCGAGCTCCTCGACGGCGAAGCGCACGACCTCGTACATCTGCGCCTTCTCCGACCCCAGCGAACCGCCGATCGCGACGCCCCCGCAGCCGCTGGCCGCGATGACCTGCGCGGAGGCGCGGCGCAGATCCTCGTGGACTCCTCCCTGCACGATCCCGTACACGAGCTGCCGCGGCGGCCCGTGCTCGCTGTGCCAGCGCAGGCACCGCTCCAACCAGCGGTGGGTGCGCTCGGTCGAGCGCGCCGTGTAGTCGCGGTCGACGTTGAACGGCGTGCACTCGTCGAACACGAGCGCGATGTCCGATCCGAGCGCGGCCTGCACCGCCATCGAGCCCTCGGGCGAGAGGAAGCGCTCGCGCCCGTCGGTGTAGGAGCGAAAACGCACGCCGTCCTCGGCGATCTCGAGGATCGCGCCGGTGCGCTCGCCTCCTTCGCGCCGGCGCGCCTTGATCTCGTCGGCCACCGTGCCGTGCCCCATCGAGAACACCTGGAAGCCGCCGGAGTCGGTGATGATCGGCCGCTGCCAGTCCATGAAGCCGTGCAGCCCGCCGAGGCGCTCGATCAGCTCCTCGCCGGGGCGCAGCATGAGGTGGAAGGTGTTGCCGAGCACCATCTCGTAGCCCAGCGCGGCGACCTCCTGCGGGAGCAGACCTTTGACGGTCGCCTTTGTCGCGAGCGGGACGAACGCCGGCGTGCGCACGTCGCCGTGCGCGGTGTGCAGAACCCCCGTGCGCGCGAGCGAGCGGGGGTCACGCGCGGCGATCGAGAAGGTGGCGGCCACCGCGGCATCCTAGAGTCAGACCATGCACGCCTCGCTGATCGCCGCGCTGCACACCGTGGTGGCGTCGCTGATCGACGTCAACCATCTCGTCGAAGTCTCGGGCTATCCGCTGTTGGCGCTGCTCGTGATGGCGGAGTCCGGCGGGGTCCCGGTGCCCGGCGAGACCGCGCTGCTCGTCGGCGGGGTGCTCGCGAGCCAGGGCACGCTGCAGATCGAGTTCGTGATCGCGATCGCCGCGGCAGCGGCGATCGTCGGAGACAACCTCGGCTACTACATCGGGCGCCGCGGAGGGCGCTGGCTGCTGCAGCGCCCCGGCCCGTTTCACTCCCATCGCCTGCGCGTCCTGGAGAGCGGGGAACCGTTCTTCGAACGCCACGGCCCGAAGGCGGTGTTCTTCGGCCGCTTCATCCTCGGTCTGCGCACGTGGGCTTCGTGGCTGGCGGGCGCCAACCACATGCGCTGGCGCACGTTCGTACTGTGGAACGCGCTCGGCGGGATCTGCTGGGCGCTCGTCGTGGGCCTGCTCGCCTACTTCGTCGGGCGCTCGGCCGACAACCTGATCACGACGTTCGGGATCTTCGGGCTCGTCGCGACGCTGATCGCGGCGGTCGTCGGCTTCTTATGGCACCGCCGCCACAAGCGGCGTTCAGCCTCGGCAGCCCCCGCAGGGCGCGATGCGCTCCCATAGCTCCGCGAGCGCGCTGAGCTCGCGCTCTGAGAAGCGCGAGAGGAACTGTTCACGCACGACCGCGAGATGCGTTCCGCGGGCCGCGGAGAGCCGCTCACGGCCCATGTCGGTCAGGCAGGCGTAGGCGCCGCGCGCGTCGTGTTCGCACGAGCAGCGCTCCAACAGGCCGTCCTTTTCCAGACGGTCCGCGAGACGCGTGAGGCCGCTGCGCGACATCTGGGCCTGATCGGCGAGATCGCACATCCGCATGCGCCCCCCGGGAGACTCAATGAGGCGGTGCAGCACCTCGTAGGTGCTGAGCGGCAGCCCGTGTGAGCGCTCCAGCTCCGCGTCGACGCGCTTGGCCAGCGCGGCGTGCGCCCGCTTGAGCCCGCGCCACGCGCGCAGCTCGCCCTCGCTGAGCCCGCTGACGTCAACGTCTTCCTCGCCGAGCGGCTGCTCGGGAGGCGCGCTCTGAATGGCGCTTGCGGTGGCTATGGCTGTCGCGGGAGACATGATGTCGGACCCTCTCTACACCATCGAACATAGCAGCGCCAGACACCCCTATCCGGCACGACGGTGCCATTTTAGGCTGATCGGCGTAGGTGCGCGGGCGCACTGCGCTCGCCGCCCAGCACTCCGATCGCCTCGCGAACCTCGCGTCCGCGCTCGGTCAGGGCCCGCGTACAAGCTCGAACAATGCGTCTAGCTGTGTTGCATGTTGCGCAACATGATACAGTGCGGGTGTGCTCAGCTCGTCAGACATCTATGTCCTCGCCGGCATACTCGTCGAGCCGGACCCCGAACCGACGCTGCGCGAGCTGGCGCGCGAGCTCCACGTCGACCATACGCTCGTTCACAGAGCGCTCAAGCGAGCCGAGGAGGCGGGCCTCTACAGAAGCACCGCGAAACAGGTCAACCGAGCGAACTTCGAGGAGCTGACAGCACATGCCGCGCGATTCGTCGCGCCAGCAGCCCTCGGTGAGCTGACTCGCGGGACCCCCGCGGCGTGGGCAGCAAAACCGATCTCCGCGAGAATCCGACAGCAGAGAGACGAACCACCCCCCGTATGGCCGCACGCCGACGGCGCCGTACGCGGCCAGGCGCTCCGACCTCTGCATCCCGCCGCCGTGCAGGCCAGCCAAGAAAACCCCCTGCTCGCAGACCTCCTCGCAATCATCGACTCTCTACGAGCCGGAGATGCTCGCGTGCGACAGGTCGCGGCCGAGGAGCTGCACACAGTGCTATCGCGCAAACCGCCAGCCGCAAACGCGTGAGCGCCGAGCTACTGGAGCTCGCCGCGGCGGCACTCGGCCCGCTCCTCGACGGAGTGGTTTTCCTGGGCGGAGCAAGCATCCACCTGTGGATCACCGACCCGGCAGCGCCTGCCACCCGCGCGACCGACGACGTCGACGTGATCAGCGCGATCACGACGCGCGTCGACTACTACAAGCTAGGCGAGCGCCTCACAGACCGCGGGTTCCAGGAGGCCAGCGACTCCAAGGTGATCTGCCGCTGGAAGCACGCGAGGACCAGCCTCACACTCGACGTCATGCCGCAGGCTGAGAGCGTGCTCGGGTTCTCGAACCAGTGGTATCCGCACGCCCTCCAGACCGCCGCCGAGAAAGCGCTTCCCTCTGGGACCTACATCCGCGCAGCAACACCACCCAGCATCGTGGCGACCAAGCTCGAGGCCTGGAACGGACGGGGCCACGGCGATCTCCTGCGAAGCCTCGACCTACACGATGTGCTCATCGACGGCCGCACCGAGCTACAAACGGCATTCGACACAGAACCTCACGAGCTGCGACGGTACGTCGCCGACGAGCTCACGGCTATCGCTGCACATCCCTACTTCAGCGATCTCCTCGAAAGCGCGTTACACGGTCACGGTTCCCTGTCACCTTCACGAGCCCGACGTCTCCGCGACGAGATCGACACCCTGATCTCCCGGAATCGCTAGCACACACACTACCCCCGACTGGGGCGGGCCGCCGTCGTTCCCATGCTCAGCGTAGGTGAGCCGGCGAGCTGTGCTCGCCGCCCAGTACTCCGATCGCCTCGCGAACCTCACGTCCGCGCTCGGTCAGGGCCCACGCGTTGGGAGCGCCGTGCCCGTGGCCTTCGCCGCTGTTCTCGACGAGTCCGAGTCGCGCCAGGCGCGCGAGCAACTTGGAGATCTGTCCCTGATCGGCCACCCCGGCGGCGGTCGCGATCTCGCGGTTGGAGGAGCCGGGACGCTCGCCGATCGCGACGAGCACGTTTACGGTCCTGTGCGTCAGGCGCATGTCGAGCTCGCGCAGCGGGTTCGCGCGCCGCACCGAGACCCGGCGCGGCGCGGCGGGCGCCGGGCGGGCGACCTCGCGTTCAGCCGCTGAGTGGCCGAGGTAGGGGAGCACAACGACCCCCGTCAGCGCGCCGGTGAGCTCGACCATCGAGCGGGGCCGCGCTTCGACCAGGCGCGCGTGGATCACCGAGAGCACCGCCCCGACGACGCCCTCCGCCGTCAGGGAAGGAAGCTCACGCCGCCCGCGCACCTCGGCGCGGCCTTCGTCGACCGCGGCGGTCAGCGCGGAGATGACACGCGCGCGGCGTTCGAGCGCCCTGGATCCGGCGCCAAGCGACTCAACCACGATCAGGCGGCTGAGCGCGGGCTCGTCGTCGAGGAACGCCGGGACCATGTTGAACAATGGGTACGGCCCTAGCACAGGTCCGCTGCCGACGTTCCCGCCCTGGGAGTGGACCAGCACCGTCCCGACCTGCGAAGTCGCAGGACACAGCGGTTCTGGTTCTACGAACGTTGCCTTCGCGACCAGCGACCTCGGGACCGCTGCGTGCGATCCCGAGATTTTGCAGGCGCACGGGCCGGAGGCGTGTCCGCCCAACTCCGTGATGGGTCACGGCAGCGCGTTCGTCGAGGTTCCGCTCGGGCCTGAAATCGTCAAGGAGACCGCGAGCATCGTGCTGCTCGCCGGACCCTCAAGCGACGGCAAGCTGCGGTTGCTGGTGTGCGCGACTGGCATCGCACCTGTCGCCGCGCGGATCGTGATGCCGACGCTGCTCTCCGCCGGGCACCCTGCACATCGATGTGCCGCTTGTAGCCAGCCTGCCGGAAGGCCCGGCGGTCGCGGTCGTGCGCGTCCACGTCACGCTCGGAGGTCGCCTCACCTACTACGAACGCGCGCACGGCAAGCTGCTCGCCTACCACCCGAGGGGCATCGTGTTGCCCCGGCGCTGCCCGCACGGCGGGTTCCGCTTCGCGGCCAACTTCGGCTTTCTTGACGGCACGCGAGCATCCGCGCGCCTCAGCGAGCGTTGCTCCAAACAGCGCTAGCGGTCTCGGGCCTGCGTCGGTGGGCAGACCGACCGGTTGCGGGCCCCTCGGATTGCGGAACAAATGGGCCTCGAATTGCGGACCAGCGACACGACCACAATCTAGCAAGCAAGGAGGATATACTGACAAACTACCCGACTGTTTGATAGATTTGCGCTCCTATTTTGACATCTCGGCTCGCTTCCGCGAGATCCCAGTCGAGATCGTGACCCTCATCGGGTCCATCGAAAACAGCCGCGGACGCGAGCAGCTCTACCGCGCACAGAGCCCCCGGGTTCTCGAGCGTCTTGCCCGGCGCACCCGCTTTGACTCGATCACCGCGTCCAACGCGATTGAGGACATCATTCTCGATGACCACCGGGCACTCGAGGTAGTTCGCGGTACGACCACCGGCCCATACCGCGATCGGCCAGAGGCCGAGTTCGCAGGCTATCGCGATGCGGTCGACTACCTAGTCGGGAAGCGCTCCGAGCCGCTCACGGTCCCACTCATCCTCCACCTCCACCGGCTGCTGATGCGCCACACAGGCGATCCGCTCGCGGGTGAGCTCAAGCACAACGACAACTTCGTTGGAACGCGAAATCGAGACGGATCGCGGACCGTGATCTTCGAGACCGTCCCCGCGGGGGCACAAACCCGCCGGCACATGACCGAGCTCGTCGAGCGCTACGAGCAGGCGCTAGCCGATAGGCGCGTTCCGACACTGCCGTTGATCGCGGCTCTGGTAGTCGACTTCCTCGCGATCCACCCGTTCGAGGAGGGCAATGGTCGCGTCGCACGACTGCTGACCACAAACGAGCTGCTCCGTCACGACTTCGGCGTCGCCAAGTACGTATCGCTCGAGCAACGCATCTTCGACTCCAAGAACTCCTACTACCTCGCGCTGCGCGAAAGCCAGAGCCACTGGCACGAAGGCGAGCACGATCTCGCTCCCTGGACGCTGTACCTGCTTCGGATCATCCAGGACGCATACCGCGACTTCGAGCAAAAGGTGGCCGCAGACACGCAGCTGATCGGCTCAACCAAGCGCGAGCAGGCCCGCAACTACATCCTCACCCAAGCCCCCATGCGCTTCCGGCTCGCCCAAATCGCCGACGCCCTTCCGGATATCAGCAGTGCAACCATCCGCGACGCGCTCGAGGATCTACGCGCCGAAGGCACGCTCACTGTCAGTCGCGGGAGGAGCGCGATGTGGGAACGGGCTCCTTAGCCGCCGACGCGGACCGCGTCGCCCGCCACACCGACCAGATCATCAGCGGCTGCAGGGGCAACCGCGCATACAACGCCCACCTCGGGATGCGATGAAAGCGGGCCGGGCTGCGGGCCATGTACAGGTTCGCCGGGAACACCGCGAGCAGCAGCGCGATCAGACCCAGGCCCGAGAGGCGCCGGGTTCGCGGCAGCAACACCCCGACGCCGCCCGCGACCTCCGCGACGCCGCTGATCGCGACGAGCCGCGTCGGATCGCCGAAGCCCGGGGGCACGATTTTTTGGTACGCGCGCGGGATCACGAAGTGATTGACGCCGGCCGCGATGAACAGCGCGCCCGTTATACGCTGGCCACGCGTCACCCGTGCGCGCGGTTCGCGTGTTGCGCGCCCCCTCACGACACCGCCCCCGCGTCCTCGATCAGCGACCCGCCCGACATGCTCTCCGGCTGCGCGACCCCGAGCAGCTCTAGCACCGTCGGCGCGACGTCCGCGAGAATCCCCTCTTCCTGACGCAGCTTCAAGCCGGGCACCGTCACGATCAGCGGGACCGGATTGGAGGTGTGCGCGGTGTTCGGCGAACCGTCGGGCTCGAGCATGTGCTCGGCGTTGCCGTGATCGGCGGTCACCAGACAGGCGCCGCCCGCGTCGCCGACCGCACTGACGACCTCTTGGAGGCAGCCGTCGACCGTCTCGACCGCCTCGACCGCCGCAGGAATCACCCCGGTGTGTCCCACCATGTCGGGGTTCGCGAAGTTGATAACCGCGAACCGCGGACGCCGCTCGCGCCAGGCCTCCAGGAATAGGTCGGTCGCCTGACGGGCGCTCATCTCGGGCTTGTGGTCGTAGGTCGGCACGTCGCGCGGCGAGGGCGCCAAAGCGCGCTCTTCGCCGTCGTAGGGAGCCTCCTCGCCACCGTTGAAAAAGTAAGTGACGTGCGCATACTTCTCGGTCTCCGCGACGTGCAGCTGGCTGGCGCCCGCCGCGGCGAGCACGCTCGCGAGCGTCGTCGCCGGCCGCTCCGGCGCAAACGCCATGGGATAGTCCCAGTCTTCCTCGTACTCGGTGAGTGTCGTGTAGCGCTCCACCGCCTCGATCCCGCCGCGCCCCTGCCAGCCTGGGAGCTCCTCTCCACGCTCACCGAAGCCCGGCTCGGCGAGCGCGCGCGTGATCTCGCGCACCCGGTCGGGGCGGAAGTTGAAGCACAGCACGCTGTCCCACGGGCGGATGTGGCCCTCATCGCCAACGGTCGTCGCGGTGATGAACTCGTCGGTCTCACCGCGATCGTACGCGTGCATCACCGCCTCCACGCCCGTCTCGGCGTGGTGGGCGGCGCGACCGTGGACGAGCAGGTCGTACGCCGCTTGCACGCGATCCCAGCGGCGGTCGCGGTCCATCGCGTAGTAGCGCCCGATCACGCTCGCCACGCGCGCCGTGCCGCGCGCCCCCGGAGGCCACAGCTCCAGGCACCAGCGTTCGAGCAGAGCGACGTAGTCGACGCCCGCTTCGGGCAGCGTGTCGCGGCCGTCGGTGAAACAGTGGATCGCGAGCTCAGCCACCCCTAAGCGTCCGGCGAGCTCGACCAGCGCCTGCAGGTGCCCAAGGCTCGAATGCACGCCGCCGTCGGAGACGAGGCCGATCAGGTGGACGCGCTCAGAGGCGGTCAGCGCACGCGTGACGGCGGGGTTCTCCCCCAGTACGCCGTCGAC